>JAAYRC010000031.1 GCA_012518975.1 Clostridiales bacterium | reverse complement strand
TCTCTTTTTATAGAACCAAAGTAAAGAGACGGGTAGAGAATTTTAATTTAGAAAGGACATAAACTATGTATAATGAATGGTCATTGGATATACTTTATAAGGGATTAGAAGACGAGAATTATAAGAAGGACAAAGAAAGATTAAAAGACTTAATAGATGACATCAAAAACTTTGCCATAGGTCTTTTAGAGGGTGACGATGAAGAAGTGCTTTTGCTTGCTGCAATCGACTATATGGAAGGTTTAGAGCTATTAGGAAGTAAGCTTGGCTCATACCTAAGTTTAAGAGAATCAGTAAATACATCAGATAGTCAGGTGGTAAATGAGCTTAATATGCTTGAGAAACAACTAAGTCAAGTATCTAAGCCTTTTGCTGTAATAAAGAAATGGATTGCTAAGATAGAATCCATAGATAAGTATGAGTTTAAACATCCTAAGCTAAAGGAATACTCCTTTATGATAAATGAGATAAAGGACGATGCAAAACATTTACTAAGTGATGATGTGGAGGATGTTATAGCAAGGTTTAATATTTCAGCAGGATCTGCCTGGAGTAATATGCAAAGCTACCTGACATCTGTTCTTGAGGTGGAATATAGGAAAGAGATTATAACCTTACCTGAGGTCCGTAATCTAGCCTACAGTCCAGATAAGTCTGTTAGAAGGGATGCATATGAGGCCGAGCTAAAGGCTTATGAGAAAATTAAAGACCCTATAAGCTATTCCTTAAACAATATAAAGACCCAGGTTAATACCATTTGTGACCTAAGAGGATATGAGTCACCTTTAGACCAGACTCTAGACCAATCCTACATGAAGAGAGAGACCTTAGAGGCTATGCTAGAGGCAATGAGAGAATATATGCCAATCTTTCATAAGTATCTAAGGCATAAGGCAAAGCTTTTAGGACATGAAAATGGGCTTCCTTGGTATGACCTATTTGCCCCCATGGGAGAGAGTGAGACTAAATTTACTGTGGAGGAATCTAGGGATTATCTAGTTAATCATTTTAGGAGATTTTCTGATGAACTAGCGGATATGACCAATCAAGCATATGAGGAAAAGTGGATAGATTTCTTTCCTAGAAAGGGAAAGGTCGGAGGAGCATTTTGCAGTAACCTGCCCTTTGTGAAGCAGAGTAGAATACTTGCTAATTTTTCAGGATCTTTAAATGATGTGGTTACCCTAGCTCATGAACTCGGTCATGCCTATCATGGAGTAAATATAGAGAATCATCTACCACTTAATACTGATTATAGTATGCCAGTTGCGGAGACCGCTTCTACATTTAACGAATTGCTTATAATGGAAGCAGCTATTAAAGAAGCCTCAGCTAAGGAGAAGATGGCACTAATTGAAAGCCAGTTACAGGACCTTACTCAGATTATTTGTGATATATATTCTAGATATTTATTTGAGACAGAAGTGTTTGAAAAATCAAAAAATGCATTTTTGTTTCCAGATGAGCTTAATGAAATCATGCTAAAGGCTCAAAAGATTGCTTATGGTGATGGGCTTGATCATGAATATCTCAATCCGTATATGTGGGTTGTTAAGGGACACTACTACTCAGAGAGTTTAAGTTTCTACAACTTTCCTTATGCCTTTGGAGGGCTTTTCGCAAGAGGACTATATGAGAAGTATAAAGAAGAGGGTAAAGAATTTGTAGCAAAGTATAAGGCTCTTTTAAATGCAACGACTATAAGCAGGGTTGAGGAGTGTGCCAAGGAAGCAGATATTAATTTAGAAGACCCCGATTTTTGGAGAGCAAGCCTAAAGGCTATTGAAGGTTTGGTAGACGAATTCACAAAGCTATCCTTATAGAAAATCATTTTTAATATTAAACTACTGGAAGCAATGCCATAATACAAATAAAAATGAATTTTAATCAATAACAGGCAAGAAGACATCAACATAAAAAACATAGCTTTTATCATAATAATAGTATCTTGCTTATGAGTAAATTTATTGATTATAAGATGATTTGTGAAGGAGAGAGGCTATGAGTTTAATTGATTCTAAGTCCCAGCTTCCAGTAGGACTAGGTATGCGACTAGCATTAGATATGAAGGCAATGAGTAATTTTTCAAATTTACCTGATGCCAGAAAGCAGGAGCTGATTAGCTATATAGAAGGTTCATCGACAGGAGAAGATGCAAAAAACCGCGTTATGGAGGTGGTTAGTAGTCTTCATAACAATACATTTAGTTAGCTAACTTAAGAAAAGGACAGGTCCGAAAAATCGAACCTGTCCACTTTTTACCCTCCACAACTATCTTTGCTTACCCATAAAGAATAATGCTATGGTTCCTGGGCCTGAATGGGACCCGATAGTAGGTGATACATAGTTAATCAAAAAGTTCTCAATACCTAATCGGTCTTTTATAATGGAGGCTACATATTCAGCGTCCTCCCTGCTATCTCCGTGGCTTATGAAGACAATATCATTTTTGTTCTCGAAGCCTGGTAATCTTTTCTCCATCTGATCTACCAATGAGTTTAAAGCTTTCTTTCTTCCTCTTACATTATTAAGAGGAACAAGTCGTCCTTCATTATCAACATGTAGAACAGGTTTTACATTTATTAAGCTTCCGATTATTGCAGTAGTTTTTGATACACGGCCACCTTTGTGCAAGTGGTGTAAGTCATCAACAGTAAAGATATGACATAGGTTTAATTTGTTATTTTCTAGCCAGTCAACTACCTCATCTATTGATTGTCCTTCTTCCTTCATCTTCACAGCCTTGTGAATAAGTAGCCCTTCTCCAAGAGATGCACACAAGGAATCGACAACCCTTATATTAGCACCCTGCCTTTCCTCGCAAAGATCTCTAGCAACAGTTGTTGCAACAGAACAGCTACCACTAAGTGCTGATGAAAATGCGATATGTAATATATCGTAACCTTCATCAAGTAAGCTGGAAAACACATCTAAAGCTGAATCTGGATTCACTGCCATGGTTGTAGGCATGGCTCCGTCACGCATTTTGTCATAGAATTCTTTTGGCTCCAAATTTGTTTTATCACCGTATACAATATCACCAAAGCTATAATATAGAGGTATAACTCTCACTTTATGCTTCTTAATATAATCCTCTGGCAGATCACATGTAGTGTCTGTAGTGATAATAAACTCCTTCATCCCTTTTACCATCCCTTTCCCTAATTGTATATATATTTTAAATCCATAAATATTAATATGGTTATATGTGGTTTTGAATACGATATGATATATTATACCATACCATACTTATCATATTCAATATATTTTGACTTTAAAACTTTTTATTTCTAAAATGATTATGTATTATTTTACAGGTCTCCATATTATCAAGTTTGTATATTAACAAAACAAAATAATTGTGCTAGTATATTATGGTGGTTATTTTACATAGAGAGGCAGGAAAAGAAATGCTTAAGAATATATTGTGTTTTGGAGATTCTAATACCTATGGATTTATAGCAGGTAGTGGTGGAAGATATGATGAGAATACAAGATGGACTAGATTATTACAAAAACACTTGGGATTAGAATACTATATAATAGAAGAGGGGCTAAATGGTCGTACTACTGTATATGATGATGATACCATGAAACATGTTAATGGTAGTAACTATCTTGAGGTATGTATAGCTAGCAATAGGCCACTTGATTTGGTGATTATCATGCTAGGCACTAATGATACTAAGGACCGTTTCCATGCATCCGCAAAAGACATTGCTAAGGGAATGGAAGAGCTTATTAAGATCCTAAGAAGCCCAGGTCTTTATGATAAGGGGATTTTGATTGTTTCTCCAATTCATATTAGCGATAAAATAGGCTTTTCTGAGTATAATGAATCCTTTGGTGGGCAAAAAGGAGCGGAAAAATCCAGACTTTTGGCAAATGAGTATAAAGTACTTGCTGATAAATATGGCTGCCATTTCATGGATGCTGCAGATTATGCTAAAGCTGATGATAAGGATGCCATTCATCTTGATGCAAAGGGACATGCCAAATTAGCTGAGGCATTGTATCATAAGATTAAAGAAATAGAGACGGCACTGATGTAGTTATGAACTTAGGATTAGGAGGATGGTTTGGAAAATTGGGTTATAAAAAATAAGAAGGCAGACTTTGAACAGATTGCGAAAAAGTGTGGTGTTAGTGAGGTTATAGCACGCTGCTTAGTCAATAGAGGATTAGAAGAGCCAGAAGAAATTGATTCCTATCTGCATCCTAGTCTTGATAAGCTTCATAGTCCTTTCCTTCTAAAGGATATGGATAAAGCATGTGATATACTTGAGGAAAAGATTGCATTATCCAAGAGGATACGTATTATTGGTGATTATGATGTGGACGGAGTAGTAGCGACCTATATACTTTACAGAAGTCTAAGAAAAATGGGAGCCAAGGTAGATTATGAGATTCCTGATAGGATAAATGACGGCTATGGATTGAACAATAGGATGATTGAGGAAGCTAAGGATGATAATATAGATACCCTGCTTACCTGTGATAATGGAATTACCGCTATGGAAGAGATAAAAAGGGCAAAAGAGTATGGTATGACAGTTATTGTAACAGACCACCATAGTCTAGCTAAGTTAGAAGATGGTAGATCCATACTACCTGATGCAGATGCTATTATCAATCCTTGGCAAACAGATTGTCAATATCCTTTTCCTAATCTATGTGGGGCTGCCATAGCATATAAATTGGTTCTTGCATTACTTAGTAGATACAAGTTACCTGATAGTATATCCTATGCCAGAGAACTTATCACCTATACGGCAATTGCTACAGTCTGTGATGTAATGGAATTAATCGATGAAAATAGGATTATAGTAAAACATGGTCTTTCCCTACTGAAGGAAACACCCAACAAGGGACTACTGGCCTTGATGGAGGTCTGTAAGCTTGATAAGGACAATATAAAAGCATTTCATATGGGTTTTATAATAGGCCCCTGCCTAAATGCATCAGGAAGGCTTGATACAGCCAAGAAGGGCGTAAAACTCTTGCTGTCAGAGACAGATAAGGAGGCATTGTTGCAAGCCACAGAGTTAAGAAGTCTTAATGAGGAACGTAAAAATATGACTGCTGAAAATGTAGAGAAGGCTCATATAATAATTGAGAAAGAAAATCTACTTAATGACTTAATTTTATTGGTATATCTTCCTGATTGTCATGAGAGTCTTGCAGGTATAATAGCCGGACGAATTAAAGAGTATTATCATAGACCAACTATTGTTTTGACCGATGCACTAGATGGGATTAAGGGTTCGGCTAGGTCCACAGAAAGCTATAATATGATAAAAGAGCTGTCAAAGCACAAGGAGTTTATGATTAAGCTAGGAGGCCATCCTATGGCAGCTGGTCTTTCTCTTTTATATGAGAATATTGAGCCATTAAGAAGGGCCTTAAATAACAATCCACCAATAACAGAAGAAGACCTAGTGCCCAAGGTAACTATAGATGTCTTGCTTCCCTTGGGATATCTTTCGTACGACCTAATTGAAGACTTAAATCTTCTAGAGCCATTTGGCAATGGGAATCCTAAGCCCCTGTTTGTCGAAAAAGATTTGACAATTAAGTCCCTTTTTGTTATTGGAAAAAATTCTAATGGTATTCGTATGCGGGTAATAAATCTGTATGGAAGGGAAATGGACGCATTATACTTTGGTAATATAGATAGATTTTTTGGACATATCAGTGATACATATGGAGAAGAAGAACTGCGGCGCTTAAGAAGCGGAAGAGCTACAAGACTAAAACTTACCATTACATATTATCCTTCAATTAATGAATATATGGGAAATAAGAGTATACAATTAATGATACAAAATTATAGATTAAATATAGAATAATGGAATTGAAAATAATAAAGCTTTGCGAATATGTGTCGGAAGTGATATAATATTCTACTATAAGAGGACTAAAAAATGAGAATTAGTCCATGAGAAAGGTTTGGGTGCAATATGAAAAAGTTAGAAGATTACGTAAGAAGTATACCGGATTTTCCAGAGCCCGGTATAATATTTAGAGATGTTACTAGTGTCTTATCTGATAAGGATGGATTGAAGCTTGCAATTGACCAGATGCAGGACTTGCTTAAGGATATTGATTTTGATCTTATATTAGGGCCTGAATCTAGGGGTTTTATATTCGGTGTTCCGATTGCTTATAATTTGGGTAAACCATTTATTCCTGTTAGAAAAGAAGGAAAATTACCTTGCGAGACCATATCCATGGATTATGAGCTAGAATATGGTAAAGCAACTATAGAAATTCATAAGGATGCAATTAAGCCGGGTCAGAGGGTTGTTATTATAGATGATCTGATTGCAACAGGAGGAACTATTGAAGCTATAACCAAGCTAGTAGAGAGTCTAGGCGGCCAGGTTATTAAGATTATCTTCCTAATGGAGCTAAAAGGACTTAATGGCAGAGCAAAGCTAGAAGGTTATGATGTAGATGCTGTCATTCAATATGAAGGTAACTAAATGAATTCAGTTTACAAATAAAAATACAGATTACAGAATATATTTAACAATATGTTTGCACAGGTGGTGAGAGTATGGATAAGATGGACGATATTATTAATAGTAGAATATTGACTAGGCGGGTAGCTACTTCTGTGCCAGCTGACTTTACCTCGCCCGAGCAGCTTTATAAAAAACTAATTGATAAAGTTATTAGCTATCATCCATCTACAGATATATCCATGATAGAAAAGGCATATACCTTGGCTATGAATGCCCATAAGGATCAGCTTAGGAAATCGGGAGAGCCTTATATAGTCCACCCCTTGTGCGTTGCTAATATTTTGGCAGAGCTAGAACTTGATAAAGAAAGTATCGTAGCAGGTATTCTCCATGATGTAGTGGAGGATACGGATTTTACCATAGTTCAGGTGAGAGAGATGTTTTCTGATGAGATAGCCTTACTTGTTGATGGTGTAACTAAGTTAACACAGCTTAAATACTCCAAGGATAAGGTTGAGATACAGGCAGAGAACCTTAGGAAAATGTTCCTTGCTATGGCAAAAGATATTAGGGTTATACTTATTAAGCTTGCTGACCGCCTTCATAATATGCGGACTCTTAAATATATGAGAGAAGATAAGCAAAAAGAAATAGCCAGAGAAACCATGGATATCTATGCCCCAATTGCCCAGAGACTAGGTATATCAAAGATAAAAGTAGAGTTAGATGATCTGTCCTTAAAATATCTTGAGCCTGATATATATAAGGAGCTGGCTGAGAAGATATCCTCAAAAAAGAGTGAAAGGCAGGCTTATATAGATAGCATTGTTGATGAGGTTAGGTCACATATTATTGAGGCTGGAATTTCTGCAAAAATTGAAGGTAGAATTAAGCATTTTTTCAGTATATATAAAAAAATGGTGAATCAAAACAAATCCATAGAGCAGATCTATGATTTGTTTGCGGTACGTATTATTGTAGACACCCTAAAGGATTGTTATGCAGCCTTAGGAGTTATCCACGAAATGTATAAGCCAATTCCAGGTAGATTCAAGGATTATATAGCAATGCCAAAGCCTAATATGTATCAATCTCTTCATACCACCCTGATTGGACCCAAGGGCCAGCCCTTTGAGATTCAGATAAGAACCCTAGATATGCATAGAACTGCGGAATATGGTATCGCAGCCCATTGGAAGTACAAGGAGGGTATTAATGAAAAAGGTAGCTCTGTCAATGCTGAAGAGGAGAAGCTGACCTGGCTTCGTCAGGTTCTAGAATGGCAGAGAGAGCTATCAGATAATAAGGAATTCTTAAGTTTACTAAAAAATGATTTTGATTTGTTTTCAGATAGTGTATATGCATTTACACCAACAGGTGATGTTAAGACCCTTCCAACAGGGTCTAACACCATTGATTTTGCTTATAGTATTCATAGTGCAGTCGGTAATAAAATGGTAGGTGCTAGGGTTAACAACAAGCTAGTACCTATAGATTATGTTATTCAAAATGGGGACCGAATTGAGATTATGACCTCTCAAAATTCAAAGGGACCTAGCCGTGATTGGTTATCTATAGTTAAGAGTACACAAGCCAAGAATAAGATTAATCAATGGTTCAAATCTGTACGTAAGGAAGATAATATTAATAAAGGCAAGGAGTTAATTGCAAGCTACTGTAAGCAAAAGAACATTACTCTCAGTGACATTACAAAGTCTGAATATGCCAATGTGGTTTTAAAAAAGTATGGTTTTAAGGACTGGGATAATTTAATGGCGGCCATAGGTCATGGTGGTCTAAAGGAAAGCCAGATTGTCAACCGACTTTATGAAGAATATCGTAAGAAGAATAAGCTAGAAATTACTGATCAACATGTCCTTGATGGTATAGGTGAGCATAAGGGATATAGGCTAAACAAGCAAAAATCAAAAAGTGGAATCGTGGTAAAGGGAATTCATGACCTGGCAGTACGATTTTCAAAATGTTGCAGTCCAGTTCCTGGTGATGAGATTATAGGCTTTGTTACCAGAGGACGAGGTGTATCCATCCATAGAACTGATTGTATAAATGTGATAAATATTCCAGAGGATGATCGGGCAAGACTTATAGATGCCGAATGGGATGTGGAGGAAGGAAAACAAACAGGAGTATATCCAGCAGAAATTAAGATATATGCAAATAACAGAACTGGTGTCCTGGTTGACATATCTAAGGTACTAACAGAAAATAAAATAGATGTCTTATCCATGAATGTAAGAACCAGTAAGCAAGGTACGGCTTCCATTAGTATTGGTTTTGAGATAAATGGGGTAGACCAGCTTAATGATATTATTGCTAAAATACGTAATGTGGAAAGCGTATTGGATATAGAGCGTACGGCTGGATAGTAGATTAAAAATTGGAGCCTGCTAGTATAGGCTTCTAATGATTTGTGAAAGAGGTATTATATGAGAAGAATCCATATAAAAACAATGGTTTTAGGCATGGTACAAACAAACTGCTATATTGTTAGAGAGGCGAAATCCAAGGAAGCAATAGTAATTGATCCAGGCGACAATGCTGAAAGAATAAATGAATATTTAAAAGAAAATGACCTGAAGTGTAAGGCGATATTACTTACCCATGGTCATTTTGATCATATAACTGCTGCAAATGAACTAAAAAACCTGACGACTGCACCCATATATGCCCATGAAAATGAAGTTGAACTATTGAATGATTCAAGGTTAAATGCCTCCATTCAAATGGGAACAGAGGTTAAGGTCATTCCAGACATCCTGCTTAAGGATAAGGAAGAGTTCCAGGCAGCAGGATTGTTATGGAGGGTTATATATACTCCTGGTCATACTGCAGGAGGAGTGTGTTATTATATTCCAGAGGAAGGTGTGATTTTTTCTGGAGATAGTTTGTTTTATGAAAGTATAGGGAGGACTGATTTTCCCACTGGCAACCATAGTGTCTTACTAGAAAAAATCAGTAGTCAACTTATGGTTTTAGAGGATAGGATTGAAGTATATCCAGGTCATGGAAGACCAACGACTATAGGCCATGAAAGACATAACAACCCATATCTATAGACCAATAAAAAATAAGATTATTCATTTGCACCATTTATGGTATTTTAAGCTTGTCAATATATCCATTAACAAGAAATTCTTAGTATCTATGGTTATTGACTATAATTCAGGAGAATAAATGATTCAGATAATACTTTCAGATAGAATATATGAAAATGATGTTCGTCCAATTGTAATGTCTTTTTATCCACTTAGTGAGATAAGATTTTTAGATATTAATTCAGCTAAGGACAGTCAAGTTAGCAGGTCCCAGATTAGATTAATAAGTATTATATTTAATAGGACAAGCATAACTATTGAAATCACAGACGACAAAGGTGAGACCTATAGGACACATAATGAGACAAAAGATCAGCTTTTGGAAAAGCTGGCATATAAAAATGCTATGAAGCGTCAGCTATATAATATGCTTTCTTCCTTGAGTAAAAAAGACCTTCCTTGGGGCATACTCACTGGAATCAGACCCACTAAGCTGGTATATGACATGCTTGATAAGGAGATAGATGAAAAAGAGATATATAGCTGGATGAACAAGGAATATATGTGCTCTGATGAAAAAATTGAACTTAGCATTCTTATAGCAAAGCGGGAAAGAGACTTACTTAAGGCAATGGATTATAAAAAGGGATACAGCCTATATATAGGTATACCCTTTTGTCCAAGTACTTGCCTATATTGCTCATTTCCCTCCTTTTCTATAGAAGGCTATGGTCAACTTGTGGAAGACTATCTAAGGGCCTTGGAGACTGAGATAAAATTTGCTTCATCTTGCTTTCCAGGTAAGAGATTAACCACAGTCTACTTAGGGGGAGGAACCCCTACCACCCTTTCAGCTAATCAGTTAGATAGATTACTAGGCATAATTAGAGCTAATTTTGATTTTACCTATGTAAGGGAATTTTGTGTAGAGGCAGGGCGGCCTGATAGTATTAGTAGAGAGAAGCTAGAGGTTCTTTTAAACTGGGGAGTAGATAGGATATCAATAAATCCGCAGACCATGCAAGAAAGGACCTTGGATTTAATTGGACGGAGACACAGTGTAGATCAGATTAATGAAGCTTTCTATCTAGCAAGAGAAGTGGGCCATAATAACATTAACATGGATATAATCATAGGCCTTCCTGGGGAAACAAGTTTAGATGTGGAGGATACTCTTGATAAGATAAAAAAGCTAAATCCGGATAGCCTGACGGTCCATACCCTGGCAATTAAGCGAGCCTCTAGACTTAATATAGAAAAAGACAATTATCTTGACCTTAGAGTAAAGGATGCGTCCCATATGCTTAGGGTTTCAAAGGAATTTACCAAAAACAAAGGTTATCTGCCTTATTATCTCTACAGACAAAAGAATATAGCAGATAACCTTGAAAATGTAGGATATGCAAGATATGGGAAAGAGGGCCTCTATAATATTTTGATTATGGAGGAGAAGCAAACCATCCTTGCCTTGGGATCAGGGGCTATGTCCAAATTCGTATTCCACAATGAGAAGCGAATTGATAGGGTGGATAATGTAAAGAACCTAAAAGACTACATCAGTAGAATAGATGAAATGATTAAACGAAAGAGTGACTTCTTAAATAAGAATCCCCACTTGTAAATGTAGCTTATATAAATATAGATTTTATTTAACTATATTGCCTATATTATACTTTAGTCTTATAATATAGAAATATTAATAAATCTTATGTAACAATTTAGGAGGACTAAGATGATTACAAAAAGACCCAGAGGAACACAGGACTGGTATGGCTCCAATATGCACAAAAGGACACTTGTTGAGGAAATTGCAAGAAAGCTCTGCAAGTCATATCATATTAAGGAGATAATTACTCCTGTATTTGAGCATACAATTCTCTTTCAAAGGGGGGTGGGTGAAACCACAGATGTAGTTCAAAAGGAGATGTACACCTTCCTGGACAAAGGTAATAGAAGCATAACCCTTAAGCCAGAGGGAACTGCAGGAGCAGTAAGGGCTTATCTTGAGAACAGCTTATATGCAGAGAGCCAGCCTACTAAGCTTTTTTATATTACTCAGGCTTTTAGATATGAAAATCCCCAGAGTGGAAGGCTTAGGCAACATCATCAGTTTGGTGTGGAGTTTTTTGGAGCGGCAGGTCCTCTTGCTGAGCTGGAATTAATATCACTTTTAGTTGATTTTATGAATGAGCTTGGACTTAAAGGAGTAAAGCTTCATATAAATAGTATTGGCTGTAGGAATTGTAGAAAAGCATATAATGAGGCTTTATTAGGTTTTCTTAATCAACATAAAGATAAGTTATGTGGCACTTGTAAGGAGAGAATGGAAAAGAATCCATTACGGACAATAGACTGTAAGGTCCCCTCATGCCAAGAGATTATGAAGGATGCCCCTAGGACTATTGATTATCTTGATGAGGAATGTAAAGACCACTTTACTGAGCTTCAAAACCTATTAAATGATATGAACATTCCCTTTGTGGTGGATACCGGTATTGTTAGAGGCTTAGATTACTATACAAAGACTGTATTTGAATTTGTTAATGGAGAGGGCTTTACCCTATGTGGTGGAGGCAGATATGATAATTTGATATATGAAATTGACGAGAAGCAGGATATTCCTGCCGTAGGCTTTGGATTTGGTATTGAGCGGATAATAAATGAGCTAGAGGCAGAGGGAGTTGAGCTTGCTAGTGAGCCCCAAGTGGACTTATATGTGGGCATTTTGGGCAAGGAAGCTAAAACTGCAGCATATCAGATTGTAAGAAGTCTCAGGAAGGACGGCTTGATTGTGGAGACTGATTATATGGATAGAAGCCTTAAAGCGCAGATGAAGTATGCCAACAAGTTATCTGCAAAGAACACAGTTATAATTGGTGCTGATGAATTAGCTAAAGGCATGGTTAGCATTAAAAATATGGCTACAGGTGAGCAGGTAAGTGTAGAGATAAGTAGGATAGGCGAATCCTTAACTTAATATTAATGTTAAAAAACACCCATATATCAATGCAAATTAATATAAGGGTGTTTTAAAGTATTATCTAAAGTGTTTGCTGTTTTGAAAGGAGAACTATGGAGAATAATAATAAGAGTAGAATTTGCCTTTCACCCTTAATCAGTGATGGTATGGTCCTTCAAAGAGGAGATAAGGTTGTTATATGGGGAAGGGCTGTCCCTGGACAAGACTTAGTATTAAATTTTTTAGACAAGGACTATAAAACTATTGTAAAAGAGGATGGTAGCTGGACTATAGATTTATATAACCTGGAGCCCGGAGGACCATACGATATTAGGATTTATCATCTAGGAGAGGAAAGGATCATAAGGGATGTTCTTGTAGGAGATGTATGGGTACTGGGTGGTCAGTCCAATATGGAAATTCCGATTTCTAGAACCCTTGATTTATTTGAGGATGAGGTAAAGGGTGTGTATTATCCTGAAATAAGGCAATTTAGAGTGCCTATGGTATATGATTTTCATGGGCCGGTTGATGAACTAAGTGATGGGAATTGGGTAGCTGTAACCCCAGAATCCATATATAACTTTAGTGCTATTGGTTATTTCTTCTCAAAGAAAATATACGATAAATATAAGATTCCAATTGGGCTCTTATTTACTGCTATTGGGGGAACACCAGCCGAGGCCTGGATAAGCCAGGAGTCTTTAAAGACCTTTAAGAGGTTTGATGACCTGCTTGCCATGTGTAAAGATGATTCATATGTTAATGATACTATTCAGAAGGAAAATGAATATAACCAGCAATGGGACAAGGACCTATATGAAGTAGATGAAGGTTTTAGGGATAATCCTTTGGCTTGGTATATGGAAGAATATAATGATGAGGATTGGGAAGAAATTCAGCTTCCAACAAGCTTTCATGGTACAGACCTAGAGCATATACGGGGGTCAGTATGGCTTAGGAGGGAGTTTTATATACCCGAGATTTTAGCAGGTAAGGAGGGAAGACTTATACTTGGTACCCTTGTGGATGCAGACGATACCTATATTAATGGAACCATGATAGGAAGTACTGGGTATTTATATCCACCAAGGCGATATAAGATTCCTGAGGGCTTATTAAAGGCAGGTAAGAATGAAATTACTGTTAGACTTGTTATGACCCATAATATAGGTGGGTTTGTAAGAGACATGCCTTATTATATAGAAGTAGAAAAGGAGCAGATTCCTTTATCAGGGGCGTGGAGATATAAGCTTGGTGCCCTTGCAGAGCTTAAGGAACCTACAACCTTCTTTCAGTATATGCCTACCGGGGTTTATAACGGTATGATTTATCCCTTACGCAATTATAGTATTAAGGGTGCTTTGTGGTATCAGGGAGAATCTAATACAGGACATCCATTTGATTATAAGGAAATATTTGAGACAGTGATTAGTGATTGGCGCAAGCTATGGAACAGGGGAGACTTTCCTTTTCTATATGTACAGCTAGCTAATTTCAACCTTTGGAAGCTTGAACCTGAGGATAGTGGCTGGGCTTGGCTTAGGGAAGCGCAAAGACAGGCTATGGAAATACCCAATACAGGAATGGTCGTGACTATAGATGTGGGTATGTATAATGACCTTCATCCTTGGGACAAGAAGAGTGTGGGTGAAAGATTAGGTCTTTGGGCCCTAAACCTGGTTCATGGAGAAGACAATGTCTGTAGTGGACCGATTTATGATAGGATGGCTATTGAGGATGATAGGATAAGGCTTTACTTTAATTATATAGGCAGTGGACTTATAAAAAAGGGTGATAAGCTAGAAGGCTTTGAAATCTGTGGTAATGATGATATATTCCACCCTGCAGAGGCTATGATAGATGGGGATAGGGTAATTGTATCTAGTAAAAGAGTAGCCAAGCCCAAGAGAGTTCGATATGGATGGGCGGATAATCCAGAGGGAGCAAACTTATTTAATAAAGAAGGACTTCCAGCATCGCCTTTTGTTACTTAAAAGAACATATAGACTTAAGCTAAAAATAAAACACATAGTTTCCTAACTGCGAATTCTTGTGTTATAATATATTAACTTAACACAAGCTAGGTGGTTATACTAGTGTAAGGAGGAAATGAAATGATAAGACATATTGTGGCATGGGATTTTAGAGAAGAGTTTTCAGATGAGGAAAACAGGGTATATGGAGAAGAGATTAAGAGAGAGTTAGAGAATCTTAAGAATCTTATAGAAGGTATTGTATCAATTGAAGTTTTAACAAATCCCATGTTCTCTTCTGATGCAGATATAATGCTGGATTCAGTATTTATTGATGAAGAGGCCTATAAGGCATACCAGTCTCACCCAGAGCATGTAAGGGTAGGAACCAATGTGGTAAGGCCTAGGACATGTAATCGTAAATGCTTTGATTATTATATTAATGATTAAGAGAGGTAAAAGGAGATTATTTTATGGCAGAATCAATGAAGGGCTTACGTAGAAGCCATCGCTGTACCGAATTGTCAAACCTTAATATTGGAGAAACCGTAACTGTTATGGGATGGGTACAAAAAAGTAGGAATAAGGGCGGAATCATTTTTGTTGATTTAAGAGACCGGTCTGGCATCCTACAGATTATATTTGAGGAAGGTGATGTAGGTAGTGAGGGCTTTGAAAAGGCAGAGCATTTAAGAAGTGAATTCGTTATAGGAGTGGTAGGTAAGGTAGAAGCTAGATCAGGTGGGATAAATAAAGATCTTCTAACAGGTGATATCGAGATAAGAGCAAATGATATAAGGATTCTGTCAGAAGCTGAAACTCCTCCATTTCCAATTGAGGAGGATAGTAAGACTAAAGAGGAATTAAGACTTAAATATAGGTATTTAGATCTTAGAAGGCCAGACCTACAAAGAAATCTTATTCTAAGAAGTAAGGTGGCTAATATTACAAGGCAGTTTTTATTAGACGAAGGCTTCCTAGAGGTTGAGACCCCCATGCTGACAAAGAGTACTCCAGAGGGAGCTAGGGATTATCTGGTTCCAAGCCGAGTCCATCCTGGAAATTTCTATGCCCTGCCCCAGTCTCCACAGTTGTTTAAGCAACTTCTTATGTGTGCAGGTTATGATAGGTATTTTCAGATTGCAAAGTGCTTCCGTGATGAAGACTTAAGGGCAGATCGTCAGCCAGAATTTACTCAGATAGATATGGAATTATCCTTTGTGGATGTAGATGATGTACTTGATGTAAATGAAAGACTTTTGCATAAAATGTTCAAGGATTCTATAGGAATAGATATTCCACTTCCTATACAGAGAATGACCTATAAAGAGGCAATGGACAGGTTTGGTGTGGATAAGCCTGATACTCGCTTTGGCATGGAACTTAAGGATGTATCCGATATAGTAAAGTCCTGTGGTTTTGGAGTCTTTACCACTGCCCTTGATAAGGGTGGTTCAGTCCGCGGTATTAATGCAGAGGGCCAAGGGGATATGCCAAGAAAGAAGATAGATGCCCTTGTTAATTATGCAAAGGACTTTGGAGCAAAGGGTCTTGCATATCTTGCAGTTAATCAGGATGGGACCTATAAGTCTTCATTTGCAAAGTTCATGACAGAGGATGAGTTAGGGGCCCTAGTTCATGCTATGGACGCAAAAGCAGGAGATCTTTTATTCTTTGCAGCAGATGATGACGAAATTGTATATGCTGTCCTGGGCAATCTAAGACTTGAACTGGCCAGAAATCTAGGCCTACTAGATAAGGGTGAATACAAATTCTTATGGGTAACTGAGTTTCCTCTTCTTGAATACTCAGAGGAAGAAGATAGATATGTTGCAAAGCATCACCCATTTACCATGCCAATGGATGAAGATCTACACTTGTTAGATACAGAGCCTGGCAAGGTAAGAGCAAAAGCATATGATATAGTCTTAAATGGAACCGAGATAGGTGGAGGTTCTGTTAGAATATATCAAAGAGAGATTCAGGAGAAGATGTTTGAGGTCCTTGGGTTTAGTAAGGAAGCTGCATATGATAGGTTTGGCTTCCTGATGAATGCATTTAAATACGGCGTACCTCCTCATGCAGGTCTAGCATACGGTCTTGATAGACTAATTATGCTTATGACTAAAGAGGATAGTATCCGTGATGTTATTGCATTTCCTAAGGTTAAGGATGCCTCATGTCTTATGACTGAAGCTCCGAATATCGTAGATGATAAGCAGCTTAAGGAACTGGGCATTGATATTAATAACAATGAGAAGGAGTAGTTTCTAGAAGCTATGAAAGATATATTATTTACCATAGTTACAGTCTATATATCTATTATGAGTATAGTAGGATTTGTGGCAATGGGACTTGATAAAAGAAAATCTATTAAGAGAGGGTGGCGCATTTCTGAGCACACCCTCATTTTGATTGCCTTTATAGGGGGTGGTATAGGGTCGTATTTAGGGATGAAGGTTTTTAGGCATAAAACTAGGCAAAAAAAATTTATTATACTTATCCCCTTAGCCTTACTTATTAACATAATACTCTGGGTCTTAATTGGTACTTAAATTATTGTTAATCTATTGACATAAAAAATAAACAGTGCTATCATTACTTTAGGACGAGGACGCTTTAAAGCGTTAAATTAACAAAGAAAAGTAAAGTGAGGGTAAGATTGTGGCAATTAAACTAATTTTTCTGTTTTGCTTTTTTGTAGTAATGATTGGTGTTGGAGTCTATGCAAGGAAGCAAGTTAAGAATGTTGGAGACTTTGTACTAGGAGGAAGAGCAGTAGGGCCATGGCTCACGGCCTTTGCATATGGAACCTCTTATTTTTCTGCAGTGGTTTTTGTTGGATATGCAGGGCAATTTGGCTGGAAATATGGCTTAGCTTCTACATGGATTGGAATTGGAAATGCCCTAATAGGTAGCCTTTTGGCATGGGTTATACTTGGAAGACGAACAAGGGTTATGACTAATCATCTAAAATCAGCTACTATGCCAGATTTTTTTGGTAGTAGATTTGATAGTAAGCCAATTAAGATAGTAGCTTCTATAATATCATTTATCTTTCTTATTCCATATACAGCATCTGTATACAATGGCCTATCAAGACTTTTTGGTATGGCCTTCAATATTCCATATTGGATTTGTGTACTTTCAATGGCAGTTTTAACTGGAGTTTATGTTATTTTGGGAGGATATATTGCTACAGCAATTAATGATTTTATCCAGGGTATTATTATGTTGGTTGGTATTGTGGCTGTAATAGGAGCTGTTATAAGTAGTCAGGGTGGTTTTATTACTGCCATAGGTAAGTTATCAGAACTTGAAAGTGATATTCCTCTTACCTTAGGACAAAAGGGAGCATTTGCTTCTTTCTTTGGACCAGACCCACTTAATCTTCTTGGAGTGGTGATTTTAACTTCTCTTGGAACCTGGGGACTTCCACAGATGGTTCATAAATTTTATACAATCAAGGATGAGAAATCAATCAGGGCAGGAACTATTATATCTACAATCTTTGCCTTAATTATAGCTGGCGGTAGTTATTTTCTTGGAGGCTTTGGAAGATTATTTGATAATGATACCATTTATAGTGAACAGGGCAAGGTTATATATGATGCCATAGTACCAAATATGCTACATAACCTATCTGATGTATTGATAGGTATAATTGTTGTTTTAGTTTTGTCAGCTTCCATGTCGACCCTATCTAGCTTGGTACTTAGTTCTAGCTCAACAATAACCTTAGACTTTATCAAGGATACCCTGTATAAGGATATGAGCGAGAAGAAGCAGCTTGGCATTATGAGAATATTCATAGTGTTCTTTATAGGAATATCAGTTGTTCTAGCTATAAGGCCGACTGTGTTTATAGCACAGATGATGGGAATATCCTGGGGAGCCTTAGCGGGAGCATTCCTAGCACCTTTTCTATATGGACTGTATTGGAAAAAAGTTACCAAGGCTGCTGTGTGGGCAAGCTTTATAATTGGTGTTGGAATTACAACATCTAACATGATTTTCAAATATATTTCTTCTCCAGTAAATGCTGGAGCCTTAGCTATGGTTGCAGGCCTAGTGGTCGTGCCAATTGTAAGTATACTTAGTCCTAAAATGAAAAAGGATAAGGTAGATAAAGTATTCGCTTGTTATGAGGAAAGCGATATATAATTACTAATGAGGCAATTGAAGAGTAAATTTTAGATAAGAGGAATGAGTAAGATTTAATACAAATAATAATATAGAGAGGGATAGTATTATGATTTGGGCTAAAGAAGAGACCCTTACAAGGCAAGAAATGAGTGACCTTCAATTTAATAGGCTTAAGGAAACCTTAAACCGTATATATGAAAAGGTACCAGCATATCGAGAAAAAATGAATCAAGCGGGAGTTGCTTGTGAGGATATTAAGGACCTTGATGATTTGGCTAAGCTTCCATTTACTATGAAGCAGGACCTAAGGGACAACTATCCATTTGGATTGTTTACTGCGCCAAAAAAGGACCTAGTTCGTATCCATGCTTCATCTGGAACTACAGGTAAGCCAACAGTGGTAGGATATACAAAAAATGATATGGATTTGTGGACTGAATGCGTATCTAGGATAGCATGCATGGGAGGAGCATCTTCTGATGATGTTGCTCAGATAAGCTTTGGATATGGAATGTTTACAGGAGCTTTGGGACTTCATTATGGGCTTGAGAATATTGGAGCCAGTGTGGTACCTGCTTCCTCAGGAAATACCCAGAAGCAGATTATGTATATGGAGGATTTTGAAGCAACACTTCTTGTAGCCACACCTTCATATGCATTACATATAGGTGAAATAGCAAAAGAAATGGGCAAGAAATTAAATATAAAGATAGGTCTGTTTGGTGGAGAGGGCATGACAGAGCCAATGAGAGAAGAAATGTACAAGCTCTTTGGTCGTGAGATGAAGGTTACTCAGAATTATGGTATGAGTGAGCTAATAGGACCTGGAGTATCTGGTGAATGTCTTGAATTATGTGGAATGCATATTAATGAGGATCATTTTATTCCAGAAATCATCAATCCAGATACAGGGGAAGTTCTAGCGGCTGGAGAGAAGGGTGAGCTGGTTGTTACCTGTATCACTAAGGAAGCTCTGCCTCTCATTAGATACCGTACAGGTGATATCACAAGACTCTTTTATGAGCCTTGTAAATGTGGAAGAACTACTGTAAGAATGGAGAATCTGTCAGGTAGGTCTGATGACATGTTAATCATTCGTGGAGTCAATGTATTTCCAAGCCAGATTGAGGAGGTACTCCTTAAGATTCCCCAGATTGGGGCACATTATGAGATACTTGTAGACCGTAAGAACCATATGGATACTATGGAAATCAGTGTTGAGCTTGCTGATGAAAGTTTGCTTGATTCCTACGCAAAGCTTGGCGAACTGGAAAAGAAGATTAAATTTGACCTAAGGACTGTACTTGGACTTGATGCTATGATAAAATTGGTAGGACCAAGAAGTTTAAAGAGATTTGAAGGTAAGGCAAGACGAGTAACAGATTTACGTAAATAAAACAATACAAATATATTAATTGCTAGATATATATGAAAGGGGAAACACAAGTGTCAGAAAAAGTATTAATGCTCGGTAATGAAGCATTTGCACGAGGAGCTTATGAAGCTGGTTGTAAGCTGTCTGCTGCATATCCTGGGACACCGAGTACAGAGATTAGTGAAAATATTGTCAAATATGATGAGATATATTCTGAATGGTCACCTAATGAGAAGGTGGCGATGGAGGTAGCAATTGGCGCTTCTATTAGTGGGGTTAGAGCCTTGGCATCTATGAAGCATGTAGGTCTAAATGTGGCGGCAGACCCCTTATTTACCGTATCCTATATAGGTGTAAATGGTGGCTTGGTTATAATTGTTGCCGATGATCCTGGTCTTTATAGTTCACAGAATGAGCAGGATACAAGAGCTGTTGCAAGGGCGGCTAAAATACCAGTATTAGAGCCATCAGATAGTTGTGAAGCAAAGGATTTTGTTAAGTATGCATTTGACCTAAGTGAGAAATACGATACACCTGTTATTGTAAGGACTACTACTAGGCTATCCCATTCACAGGGATTAGTAGAGCTTAATGAAAGACTTGATATAGAGGATAAGCCCTATGTAAGAGATTTTGCCAAGAACGTTATGATGCCAGGAAATGCAAAGGGAAGGCATCTTTTTGTGGAGAGTAGGGAGAGGGCCCTTGCGGAAGATGGCTATGATTTTCCTATTAATACTGTGGAGTATAATGATAGTAAGATAGGAGTTATAACTTCAGGGATACCCTATCAGTATGTGAAAGAGGCCCTTCCGGAAGCTTCAGTATTAAAACTTGGTATAGTGAATCCACTTCCAAGAAGACTGATTGAGGAATTTGCTTCAAAGGTAGAGACCTTATATATTATTGAAGAATTAGACCCTATTATTGAAGAGCAGGTAAGATCTTGGGGGATTGAGGCTGTAGGAAAGGATATCCTTACAGTTCAGGGAGAATATTCTGCAAATATGATAAAAAAGGCTATAAAAGGTGAGGATGTATACATAGCTAAGGCGGCTGAAATACCAAATCGTCCTCCTATTCTATGTCCAGGATGTCCCCATAGAAGTGTATTTTCTGTGTTAAAGAAGCTAAAGATTAGGGCTGCAGGAGATATAGGCTGTTATACTTTAGGAGCAGTGGCACCATTAAGTGTAGTAGACACAACTATATGTATGGGAGCAAGTATCTCATCGCTTCATGGAATGGAGAAGGCCAAGGGTAAGGAATATATTAAGGATTGGGTAGCCGTAATTGGAGACTCAACATTTTTGCATACTGGCCTTAATTCACTTATGAACATGGTATATAATAAGAGTACAGGAACGGTTGTGATACTTGATAATTCCACAACAGGAATGACAGGTCATCAGGACCATGCGGCTACTGGATTAACTCTTAAGGGTGAAGCCACATATAGTATAGATTTAGAGGAGCTTTGTAAGGCTCTTGGTGTATCTAATGTTCATACAATTAATGCCTTTGATACCAAAAAACTTGAAAAGACTATAAAGGAATCAGTAGGATTAGATGAGATTGTGGTTATAATTGCTCAGGCTCCTTGTGCTTTGCTTGATAAGTCACCTGTAACTAAGCAATATACTATAGACCAAGATAAGTGTAAGAGGTGCGGTATGTGCATGAAGCCTGGATGTCCTGCTATAACTAAAAAGGAAGATGGCAGTATCGAAATTAATGATACTATGTGTAATGGCTGTGGCCTTTGTGTGGAGTTTTGTAAGTTTGACGCAATTAAAAGTGTGAAATTAAAATAGGAGGAAACCATGGATACAAAAAACATAATGATTGTTGGTGTAGGCGGGCAGGGAACATTGCTAACCAGTAGAATTCTTGGTGGCCTCACAATTCAAGCAGGATATGATGTTAAGCTTTCAGAAGTGCATGGTATGGCACAACGTGGAGGAAGCGTTGTAACATTTGTAAGATATGGAAAGAAGGTAAATGAGCCTATAGTAGAGGAAGGCCAGGCTGATGTTTTGATTGCATTTGAAAAGCTAGAGGCCTTAAGATATGTCCATTTTCTTAAAAAGGATGGGGCTATAGTAGTTAACGACCAGAGGATAGACCCTATGCCAGTTGTAATTGGTGCGGAAAAATACCCAGAAAACATTATAGAAGACCTGGCTAAGGACCACAGGGTATTTAGGGTTGATGCAATAGATGAGGCAAAAAAGCTGGGTAACAGTAGGGTGTTTAATGTAATAGTGCTAGGACTTGCAGCACAGCATATGGATTTTACAAAGGAAGAGTGGCTATCCGTTATAGAAAAGACTGTGCCTGCAAAGACGGTGGAAATCAATAAGAAGGCATTTGAGATTGGATATAACCTTTAGTTCTTAGGAAGATGAACCCTATCAACCAGTAAGAAGAATTAGAGTATAAGGAAATGGAGGGGTATTTAATGATCCAACAGCTATCAATATTTGTGCAGAATGAAGTCGGTAGTGTAGCAAAAGTAACAGCTATATTAAAAAGTAACAATATCAATTTAAGGGCAATTGCTTCCTTTGACACACCGGAGTTTGCCATATTAAGGATTGTAGTAGACCAACCTGAAAGGGCTAAAGCCGTATTAACTGAGGGTGGTTTTGCAGTTACAGTATCTGAGGCGATTGCAGTGGAGCTAGAGGATAAGCCCGGAGTTCTTCATGATTTACTACAGGTTATAGCTGACGCAGGTTTTGGTGTAAACTATATTTATTCTATTGTAATCCGTAGTGGTAAGGTGCCTTTGATAATATTAAATACTGATAATTTAGAAGGAAGTAAATCAGTATTAAAAGAAAAGGGATACTCGGTTGCTGAACAGGAGGATGTAGTATTATGATCTGGAATGAAGCCAAGGAATGCATGAGCAGAGATGAAATACTGAATATGCAGGGTGTTAGGCTGAAAAAAACTGTGAAACGGGTTTATCATAATGTAGAGTTCTACCGTAAGAAAATGCAGCAGATGGGCCTGGAGCCAGGAGATATTAGGGGAATAGAAGATCTTAATAAGTTACCCTTTACTACAAAAGAGGACCTTAGGGAGAATTATCCCTTTGGATTATTTGCAGTTCCCCAATCTGAAGTTGTTAGAGTTCATGCATCTTCGGGAACCACAGGAAAGGCTACAGTGGTAGGATATACTAGGAAGGATATTGATATCTGGCAGGAGTGTGTAACTAGAGTGCTAGCAATGTCCGGAATTGGGGCCAATGATAAGATACAGGTTGCATACGGATATGGACTTTTTACTGGTGGACTAGGATTACATTATGGTGCAGAGAATTTAGGTGCAACAGTAATTCCTATGTCAGTGGGAAATACCAAGAGATTAATTACCATGATGGAAGATTTTGAGGCAACAGCTATTGCATGTACTCCTTCGTATTTACTCCATATAGCAGAAACTCTGGAAGAGATGGGTAAAGTAGATAAAATTAAGCTAAAGGCTGCTATTTGTGGGGCTGAACCATGGACAGAGAATATGCGAAGAGAAATTGAAGCAAAGCTTAATCTAAAAGCATATGATATCTATGGACTTAGCGAAATACTTGGACCTGGCGTGGCAGCCGACTGTGATGCCCATAATGGCTTACATGTATATGAGGATCACTTTGTACCAGAGGTAATTAATCCTGATACACTAGAGACCTGTAAAGAGGGTGAGGTTGGCGAGCTAGTATTTACTACTATTACAAAGGAGGCCTTGCCACTATTTCGCTACAGAACAAAGGATCTTACAAGTATCTCTTATGATCCCTGTGAATGTGGTAGAACAATCGCTAGAATCTCAAGATTTAAAGGACGTTCAGACGATATGCTTATTATACGAGGCGTTAATGTATTTCCTTCTCAGGTTGAAGCGGCCTTACTTGAAATGGGCGAGACTAGTCCCCATTATATACTTATTGTAGATAGGGTTAATAATCTTGACATATTAGAGATACAGGTTGAGGTTGCAGAACACTTTTTCTCCGATGAGATTAGAAAGCTTGAAGGTCTGACTAAGAAGATATCTCACGTACTTCAGACAGCACTTGGTCTTGCTGTTAAGGTTACCCTAGTTGAACCAAAGACCATAGCAAGAAGCGAAGGGAAGGCCAAGAGGGTAATTGATAAGAGAAAGCTCCTATAAGGAAGTTACTTGGCTTTACAGTAAACTGTTGAATCAATAAGGAGGGGTACTATGCAAATTAAGCAGCTATCTGTATTTATTGAAAATAAGGAAGGTAGACTAGAGGGTGTTACTCAGGTACTAACTGACCACAATATTAACATTGCATCCTTTAGCTTAGCAGATTCCGCTGAATACGGTGTACTTAGAATGATTGTATCAGACCCAGAGATGGGAAGGCAGGCCTTAAAGGAAAAAGGCTTTTCGGCAAGTTTGACAGACGTTATAGCAGTTAAGATAGCACAAAAACCCGGAACCTTACACCAGGTACTAAGACTACTATTTGAAGCTGGATTTAGTGTTGAATATATGTATACCCTTGCTACTGCTGGAACAGATACATCAATAATTATGAAAATATCGGATATAAATGGGGCGATTGATGTTCTAAAAAAGAATTGCTATGGGGTATGTACAGCAAAAGAGGCCTACGAAATAAATAATATTATTAACAAATAGTGTTTGACACTGCTACAAAAGAGTGCTATGATAATTGTGTTGCTATGTAATTAGCAAGCAAATATATTAATTTTTTGGAGGAATTTATACATGAACAAAGGTACAGTAAAGTGGTTCAACAATCAAAAAGGATTTGGTTTTATCTCTGATGAGCAAGGAAATGATGTTTTTGTTCACTACTCAGGTCTTAACATGGAAGGTTTCAAGTCCTTAGAAGAAGGTCAAGAAGTTGAGTTTGAAGTAGTACAGGGAGCAAAGGGTCCTCAGGCAACTAACGTAACAAGAGTATAATCAAGATTGGGTTTACAATGTACCTTTTTCTAATCTATATATAGGTTTAAAAAATTGGATATATTGTTATAACGAATTTGATTAAGAAAAACCTTAAGGAGTTATCCTTAAGGTTTTTTTATGAGCGTATATTTATGTCTCCTTTAAAATGCTTTTGTCTATCCAGTTAAAGAGCTGATATAATGGTTTAAATAAGACTAAGGCAATAAAATAGTTGCCTATACAGTGTGCGACATCAAAGGGAATTCCGCTAACAATGCTAGCCAAGGTTGCAATAGGTCCATCAATAAATAGAAATGGAATTGAGCAGAGACTACCAAAGGCTAGGCCAAAGGAACCAGATAAAACAGCCCAAAAAAGCGGAGACTGCTTATGTTTAAAGACCATTGTTATTAACATTAGGATAGTCCAGACATAAAGGTAACATATCCACCAAGTTGTAAAGCCGTAGATAAAGCCCTGCACAAGGGCAAAAATATATATGATATATAGGGTTTTCCAACCAAAGATTATGGTGCTTAGGATAATGAGAATGGATACAAGCTCTATATTTGGTAGGGAAGATAGGGCTACCTGCAAGGTAATAAGTAGGGCCGACATCATTCCAACTACAACAATATCCTTTGTTGAAATAGAAGTTTTCATATTAATCAATACCTCTCATAAGGGTTAGTTCATATTGATCCTTATCCTGAATGTTAATCATACTAACTCCATATTCTATATATTCTCCGTTTTTAGTGATAGACCACCATTCACTTTTTTTATCATCAACCTTTATGCCATCGACCTCAGTTATAAAGTAACCATATTGACTTTCCTTACCATTTATTAGTTTCTGTTCATCAAGGGCCTGTCGAAGTGTAATTGCATCTGTTGAAAATTTGAACTCTTTATCTTCTTCGTCAGGAATTACAACTAGGATTGTAATTTCTTTATCTCCTTTAGTGGCAGGATTTGTCCTATTAAAAAACAAAAATAGTAATAGGACAGATACTCCAAATAGCCCTAGTGTTGTTAAAAATACCTTTACAAAATATTTTACCTCTTTACTCATATGAATTGCTCCTTTCTATTATTAAAAAAGCCTTTCCAACTAATAGGAAAGGTCAATAAAGAAAGCTTCTTTATTGTACCCTTGTCCATGACTCGTGGAATTGCTGGTACAGGTTTTAAGCAGGTATTCTGACTTATGGATCATAGCCATTTCTCTAGCCTTCCCAGACCTAATATGATAGACAGAAAATGTAGCATTCATCACATCTTATCCAGTGGCATATGTAAGCAAATCTTACTTAGAGAAGGCTCCCCATTTACAGCGGCGAGACCGTACAGGAATTGCACCTGTTTCCCTATTAAATTCGGAGTCAAAAGCAATGTTTCATACCTTGCACTTGTTTATAGAATCCTAAAACAATTTGAAAACTGCCTTTAGCACCGAAATACTTAAGACCCTTGAATCATCTAATCCTTTATGGTCAATGGCATTACATTAGGTTTTTGGTGTGCCTTAAGAAATTTGTATTGTCATTGTCATTGCCATAAAAATTATCAAATTATGTTTTTAAAGTATACATTAAGAGTAAAGCCTTGTCAATCTAGAGATTTATAAATAAAGATAGAGTTTGGCTTGCGTTTGGCTTACAGGACAGATTTTGGTTTTTTAGCTGTATCTGTTAGACTATATTGGATTGATGTTGTATAATTAGCTTATTAGAAATTTTAAATACTATTAAGTTTTATTGAATAGTATTTAAAAATAATATCAATTTGAAATTCATGATGGACAAATATGAGAGTAATTAAATAAATTATTAAAGGAGACGAGAAATGAAAATAATACAAAAATCATTTGGCCAGACTAAAGCTGGGGAGGCCGCCAATTTGTATACAATTGTCAACAATAATGGTATGAAGGTGACATTTACAGACTTTGGAGCAAATATTGTAAGTATAGTAGTTCCTGATAAGGATGGAAATTTTGCTGATATAGCTTTGGGTTATGAAAATCTGCTTGGTTATGAAATAAACTCGCCAGGATTTGGGTCCCTAATAGGAAGAAATGCAAACCGTATAGGAGGGGCTAAATTTGAACTAAATGGTAAGGTGTATAAATTAGATAAGAATGATGGAGAGAATAATCTTCATGGTGGTGACCCTGCTTATAATAAGTTAATGTATGAAACAGAAATATTTGAGGATGAGGACATGATAAGCATTGAATTCTCAAGACTTAGTCCTGATATGGAACAGGGATTTCCAGGAAACCTAGATCTTACAGTAACCTATAGCCTTACAGAAAACAATGAACTTCTTATTGAATATCACGCTGTATCTGATAAGGATACGGTTGTTAATTTAACTAATCATTCTTATTTTAATCTATCTGGCCACAACAGTGGTAGTATATTGGATCATAAGGTATGGATTAAAGCTGATAGCTTTACTCCTACAGGGGATGACCTAATTCCTACTGGTGAACTTAGGGATGTAGGGGGAACTCCAATGGATTTTCGTAGCCTTAAGAGAATTGGAGATAGTATAAATGATAACTATGAGCCACTTCGTCAAGCTGGAGGTTACGACCACAACTATGTTCTTAATATTAGTCAGAATGAGGTGGAGAAGGTGGCAGAGCTAGTGGATGAGGCTAGCGGAAGGGTTATGGAGGTATTTACTGATAAGCCAGGGCTACAATTATACACCAGTAATATGTTAGGGCCTGTAGAGAATGGCAAGGATGCGGCAGTCTATGGCAAACATACCGGAGTATGTTTTGAGACCCAGTATTTTCCTAATGCCTGCAATATAGAATCATTTCCTAGCAGTCTACTTAAGGCGGGACAGGAATATGAATTTGTAACAATTTATAAATTCAATGTAAAGAATTAAGAATCGATAAAAATTTTAATATGAATTAAATAAAATGACCCCAAGCTAGATAGTAATCTTGCTTGGGGTAAATTTACCTTATAGGTTTGAATTATTTTGTTCCGTAAATACGATCGCCTGCATCTCCAAGACCTGGTAGAATATAGCCTTTTTCATTTAGTCTTTCATCTAGAATTCCTATATAGATATCTACATCTGGGTGGGCCTTTTTTAATCGTTCTACCCCTTCTGGAGCGGCAATTAGGCATAAAAAGCGGACCTTTTTAATACCACGTTTCTTTAGCATGTCTATAGCTACGACTGCCGATCCACCTGTTGCAAGCATTGGATCTAATACGAATATTTCGCGATCAGCTGCATCAGAGGGAAGCTTACAAAAGTATTCGACCGGTTCTAGAGTTTCTTCATTTCTATATAAACCAAGATGACCTACCTTAGCATTAGGTATTAGGTTAAGTATACCGTCAGCCATATGAAGGCCAGCCCTAAGAATTGGAACAATACAAAGTTTTTTACCTGCAATCTCCTTAGCAATGGTTTTTGTTAGAGGAGTTTCAACCTCAATATCTTTTAGGGGAAGGTTTCTTGTTGCCTCATAACTTATTAGCATTGCAACTTCAGTTACCAAATCCCTAAACTCTTTTGTCGAGGTGTCCTTTCGTCTCATAATACCAAGTTTATGATGAATTAGTGGGTGATCCATTATTATTACGTCTGCCATGTTTTTACCTCCTGGATATAGATTAAGTGCAGAATATAGAATAGTGATAAGATTTCCTAAATTTTATTATAACAAAAAATATGACTATATAAAAGGTTTATTTTATATATTATTAGCTTAACCTAGTTGCAAGCTAAAGTATCATATGAAAAATGAATAAAGCCTAATGTATTATGTAGGTTTTAAGTAAAAAAGGACAAGAAAAATGCTCTATATTCATAGAGCAATTTATCTTTAAAAGAGGAGAAGCCCGGTAGAGGGGGGAGGGTAACTGCCGGGCTTGTTTTATGAAAAAAATTATCTTGTAAACAAAATTAATTAAAAACAAGCTTTTCTAACTGACTCTTTCTTATTTAACTTGTAAGTATATTATATTCATTAAATATGTTGATTGTATGGATAGATTGTGAACAATTTGTTAATAAGCAAACTGGCAATTAATTTCCAAATCATTAAGAGGAATAAAATAAAAATATATCATGATAAAAGTCACATTATATAAAATTGTGGCTTTTAAAATGCTTATATCATATTATATAATAAGAAAGATGTAGGATTTAGTTGTCGAAATTGGTATAATTCAATTATAAGGAAGCAGTTACATCAATTGCAGAGTTTTATTTTGTGTCCTAAGTGAATAATAGTAGTAACATATATTAAGAAAAATTTATTGCGATAAACCTATAAGGAGCAGTGATTTATATGGCAAATGTATTTAAAAAATTAATCAGAAAGGAACTAGGAGATACAGACTATCTCCGCTATTCCTCTTTCATAAAAAAGAATATTGATAATAGAATGAATGAAAGTCAAACTATTTTTAATGATATGTATGAAAAACTAAAGCATTGTGACATTAAGTCTATTTCTAAAATGCATAATAGACTTAATGAAACAATGCTGTTAGCCTTCCGTATTAGTAAAAACTTTTTATTTGCTTTTTTGTTTTATATTATGGCTACTATATATTTGATATTGCAGGCCATGGATGTTCAATTTACTGTAGTATCACTTATTCTTGTTAACATATGTTTTATCTATAAAACATATGAGTTTATATCTAACAAGTTTTGTTATATTGATGCCCAGATTGTTCTAGTATATAAGGCTGTTCTTGACCGGATTATACTAAATGAACGAAATGGACTGAATGAAAAATAGGATTGCTTTTATCCTTGAAAGTCTATGACATCAAGCCACTTATTGAGGAATTTCTTTTCCTCTTCAGTCTTAGCCTTAAGTAATTGTTGAGCTGCAACAATTGGTAGCCACTTTTGAACATATTGAATGGCAGTATCACTTTTCTTACAGAAAAGCTTAATGTACTTGTCAGCTAGGTCTGGGTAATAGAGAACCATTTTTAAGTATGTTGTGGCTACATCTCCACTGGCATTACCCTGGGTGGCATGGGACCAATCTATGATATATGCTCCAGAATCATTTATTATGATATTGGAAGGAAGAAAATCACCATGACAAAGTTTTGTATGCTTTGGCATACTATCTAATCTCATTAAAAGCTCATACTTGCTTGTTGCATCTAAGTCCTCTACACTTTGAATCTGTCTAACTAACTTGTCTTTTAACTTGTTAAGCAAGGGTGCAGTCTTGGTATGCATGTGGATTTGTATATCAACAAACATTTCTAATAATTCGTCGGATCTTTCTGCTTGCTCTTTAAACATCTTATCAAGAGTTATGCCAGGTATATAATCCATTGTGATGCTCCAGCAACCATCTATATTACCAACAGCCAGTATCCTTGGAATATTTAGTCCGGTTTCTTCTGTTCTGGACTGGTTTAATGCTTCATTTAAAATTAAAGATTTTGGATGACCCTTTTCAAATATTTTAATAACGGTATCTCCCTGGCGATAGATGGTCTTATTGCTACGAGTTGCTAATATATTTTCCGGCTTCATATTGATATCCCCTTTCAAATCTTACCTAGTATTGTATAGTTGCAATATAGTTCAAATTCATCTGCCAAATCAAGTTATGTTTTATATTAGACACAACTTGATTTTTATGCAGATTAATTATCAAGGCAAACTTTAATTATATTATATCAGATTAATTTTATTTACGCTCCATAATAAGCTCTGAGATACATTTCTTTTAACTCGCTCATTAAAGGATATCTAGGGTTAGCTCCTGTGCATTGATCATCGAAAGCCTGCTCAACCATTTCATCTAATGATTCTAGGAAAGCCTTTTCTTCAATGCCGTATTCCTTTATGGTTTTTTTAATTCCAATCTTATCCTTTAGATCATCAATTGCATCCAAAAGTTTATTGAAGGTATCCATATCATCCTTACCTGTAATGCCTATAAAGTTAGCAACTTCAACATAACGTTCTAGGATATCAGGGTATTCATATTGAGAGAAAGCACCCATCTTGGTAGGACGCTCGGATATATTAAATTTCATAACCTCATTAATTAATAATGAGTTGGCTATGCCATGAGGCAAATTGTGAAAAGCCCCTAATTTGTGTGCCATTGAGTGACAGATGCCTAGGAAGGCATTTGCAAAGGCCATACCAGCTATTGTCGAAGCGTTGGCCATTTTCTCCCTAGCCTCTACATTGGAACCATCCTCGTATGCAATAGGTAGGAATTTGAAGATGCTCTTTAGGGCTTTTAGTGCTAGACCGTCCGTGTAATCGGTTGCTAACATGGAAGCATAGGCTTCTAGAGCATGGGTCATAGCGTCTATACCTGAAGCACTGGTTAAGCCTTTTGGTTGCGTCATCATATTATCGGTATCAATAATTGCCATGTTAGGTAGTAGCTCATAATCTGCCAAAGGATATTTCACACCAGTTTTTTCATCGGTAATAACTGCAAATGGTGTTACCTCAGAACCAGTTCCGGAGGTTGTTGGTATAGCAACAAAGTAAGCCTTTTCACCCATTTTAGGGAATGTGTATACTCTCTTTCGAATATCCATAAAGGTCATGGCCATGTCTTCAAAATTAACATCAGGATGCTCGTACATAAGCCACATGATTTTAGCTGCGTCCATTGGTGAACCACCACCGAAGGCGATTATTACATCTGGTTCAAAGGAAGCCATAGCTTTTGCCCCTTCCTTGGCAGCTGCAAGAGTCGGATCTGGCTCTACTTCGTAAAAGCAGGTATGAGTAATACCGATTGAGTCTAAACGATCGGTTATTGACTTAACGAATCCATTTTTATATAGGAAGCCGTCAGTTACGATAAAAGCTTTTTTCTTGTTCATGACAGAGCTTAGCTCGTCAAGAGCTACAGGCATACTTCCCTTTTTAAAATATATCTTTTCTGGTGCTCTAAACCAAAGCATATTTTCTCTCCTTTCGGCAACTGTTTTGATATTGAGAAGGTGCTTTACACCAACATTATCGGATACAGAGTTGCCTCCCCAAGAACCACAGCCTAAGGTTAGGGATGGTGCTAGCTTGAAGTTAAATAGGTCGCCGATACCACCATGGGCAGCTGGGCTGTTAATTAAGATTCGGCAGGTTTTCATAGCTTCGGAATATACAGCTATTTTCTCTTCTTCATTAGGATTAATATATAAAGAAGCTGTATGTCCATAGCCACCGTCAGCAACTAGCTGTTCCGATTTTTGAATAGCCTCTTCAAAGGTCTTTGCCTTATATAGGGCTAGAATTGGAGAAAGCTTTTCATGGGCAAATTCTTCAGAGATGTCCACGCTTTCAACCTCACCGATTAATACCTTTGTATTTTCAGGAACTTCAACACCTGCAAGCTTTGCTATGGTATAGGCAGACTGTCCTACAATCTTTGCATTGAGAGAACCGTTGATAAGAATGGTTTTTCTTAGCTTATCGGTTTCCTCGGCATTTAATACATAAGATCCTCGATAAACAAATTCTTCTTTTACTTCATTATATATACTATCTAAAACGGTTACTGATTGCTCTGAAGCACATATCATACCGTTATCAAAGGTTTTTGATAAAATAATAGAGTTGACTGCTTGCTTAACATCTGCAGAGTCATCAATTATAACTGGTGTATTACCAGCACCTACTCCTATGGCAGGTTTTCCAGAGGAATATGCGGATTTTACCATGCCTGGTCCGCCAGTTGCTAATATAGTATCACAGTTTTTCATAACCTCATTGGTCAATTCTAAGGAAGGAACATCAATCCATCCTATAATCCCTTCTGGTGCACCAGCTGCTACAGCAGCATCAAGTACAAGCTTAGCGGCAGCAATAGTACATTTTTTTGCCCTAGGGTGTGGGGATATTATAATAGCATTTCTTGTCTTTAGAGATATTAGAGCCTTGAAGATTGCTGTAGAGGTAGGGTTAGTCGTAGGAATAACCGCAGCTATCAGGCCGATAGGGTTAGCAATCTTTTTAATTCCATAGGCTGTGTCTTCTTCAATAACACCACAGGTTTTGGTATTCTTGTATGCATTGTATATATATTCTGAAGCATAATGGTTCTTTATCACCTTATCTTCGACAATACCCATACCTGTTTCTTCTACGGCCATTTTAGCCAGAGAAATTCTCTGCTTGTTAGCAGCTATAGAAGCGGCTAAAAAGATTTTATCTACTTGTTCTTGTGTGTAGGTTGAAAAAATTCTCTGTGCTTCCTTCATTTCGTTCATTTTATTTAGAAGTGCATCAACATTATCTATTACAGTTGATTTAGTACTTACCATGCTATTAGTTTTGGCGTCTTTTTTAGCCATATGATATCCTCCTTTTGGTTACAAAATCACATTGTTAATTATTTAACAATTCAAATTATAAAGCATTGTTTTATTTTTGTCAATTAATAAAAACTAACAACAATGTTTGGTAAAATCTTATTTTGACAGTAAAAATACACACTATATTTAAAAGTAGACTAGATATAAGTGATTATAATTGATGGATTGTAGTAAGATTTAGAGCTTTAGTATGATTTTATTATTGTATAGACTAAATGTTTGTATATTTTGACAAGTAGATAGATAATTTGATTTATATATGATATTTTGATTGTATTGATCCTTAGTTCAAAGATGGAGTGATATAGGCTGACGGATTGTAAATTTACTGGAAATTTATTTTTGCTTTGACAATGATTAGGCATAAGTAGACCTACTGTGATTATATTTATAGTCACAGTAGGCGTTTATGGTAATGCTAGAGTATATAATTAATTATCCCAAGCAAATCTGACATATTGAACTTTTCTATCAGGAATTATAGAGAAAGCCTTTTCATAGTTGTCGTGATCAGCATCATCAGGAGCAATAACATATATGTGAAAAGTATAAGAATCATCTAGCTTAAGAGCAGGGGCTTTGCTAGTGTTAAAATAAACAACTCCAGTCTCTTCAACATCGTTAAAATATGAAAATATCTTGCAGTCTATATTAGTAACTGTATCAGGAATAACTAAACTCATTGAAACGTCGAAATTAATAAAGTTAATATCATTAAGGTCTTTTATGCCTGATGGAAGTGATATGGTATCAGAATTGGAATCAAGTATAATCATAAGAATATCCGAACTTCCTTTTCGATACACAATATTACCTATTTGCTCAAAATATGGATTATCTTCATTAATGCTAATGCTGACACCAGAAGGTGATTCAAGGTCTCTACAGAAAAAAGCTTCTCTACCAATTGCACTTACAGTAGCAGGAATCCTAACCTCAGATATGCCTGTATGATAGAAGGCCCTTTCCCCGATGGAAGCAAGATTATTTGGCAATTGAATGCTTTTTAAGTTGTCGTTGTAGTAAAATGCCCTATCTCCAATAGTTATCAAGCTTTTAGGTAAGCTTACTTGA
>JAAYRC010000005.1 GCA_012518975.1 Clostridiales bacterium | reverse complement strand
CTTGGTCTTGTAGAAGCCCCTCATATATATAAAAGAAATGGCTACTATTATCTTATAACAGCAGAGGGTGGTACCACATTCAAGCATGCTGTTACCCTTGCCCGTTCAAGAAAGCTTGAAGGTCCTTATGAGCTTCATCCTAATAACCCAATATTAACCTCTTGGACTGGTCCCCATCTAGAGCTTCAAAGAGCAGGACACGGAAGCTTAGTAGAGACACAGGATGGAGAGTGGTATATGGCCCATCTTTGTGGAAGGCCTCTACCTAACCGTGGCCGTTGTATCCTAGGTAGAGAAACCGCCCTACAAAAGATGGTATGGCATGATGATGATTGGCTATACCTTGATGGGGGTGGTAACCATCCATCACTTACAGTACCTGCACCTAATCTAAAGGAAGTAAAATGGGATGAAGATCCTGTAAGAGATGATTTTGATGATAGTAAATTAAATATACATTTTCAGACTCTCCGTATGCCACTTGGTGATGAATTCTATTCCTTAACAGAAAGGCCAGGACACCTAAGACTTAGAGGTAGTGGTTCTCTAGGGTCTAGATTCCATCAGAGCTTAATTGCAAGACGTCAACAGGCCTTTTGTTATACAACTACAACTGTTGTAGAATTTGAACCTAATAGCTTCCAGCAGATGGCTGGTCTTACTGCTTACTATGATATAAATAATTTCTATTATCTTAATATCACTTGGCATGAGGAAAAGGGGAAAATTCTTGATATAGTAAAGAAAGATGCTGGGATATTTGATGAACCATTAAAAGAGAAGATATCTATTGAAGGCTGGAAAAAAGTATATCTTAGGGTAGATGTAGATTATCATATGCTTCAATATTCATATTCAAAGGATGGAGATGAGTGGTTCAAGATAGGCCCTTCCTTTGATGCCAGTATCTTGTCCGATGAATACACTGTTCCAAATAGGTTTACAGGAGCATTTATAGGCATATGTTGTCAAGACCTATCTGGTCAAAGAATACCAGCGGATTTTGATTTCTTTGAATATAAAGAAAGATAGGACTCTAATATTTTCTTTAAAATAAGGAAAATACCAAGGGCTAAAAATATTTTAGATAATTTTATAACTTTTCTTTATGATCTAGTTCAAATTTAACATTAAAATACATTTCATTGAAAGGAAGAAAAATATGGAAAAAAATTTAATGGGAACAAATGTTGTAACACAGATAGGTGTCTTATGTCATGATATTGAGAAAACAGCACAGGAATATGCAGATGTTTTCGGGATTGAAAAGCCCAAGATACAGATTACAGATACCCAGGATATTGCTAAGACTATGTATCTAGGTCAACCTACACCAGCACGTACTAAACAAGCATTTATAAGTGTTGGTCCTAATGTGGATATAGAGCTTCTAGAACCCGATAATGAGCCTAGCACCTGGAGGCATGATTTGGACACCTATGGAGAAGGAATCCACCATATTGCATTTGTTATAGATGGTATGACAAAAATAGTTGAAAGATTTGAAAGAAAAGGAATGAAGGAGATACAAAAAGGTGAGTGGATAGGAGGCAGATATTCATATATTGATGCTAAAGATAAGTTAAAGCTAACCTTAGAGCT
>JAAYRC010000169.1 GCA_012518975.1 Clostridiales bacterium | reverse complement strand
GCAGTTGGAGAGATTATCAAATGGTTAACTCTTGACACATCAGAAACAGGATTTCAATATCTATGGGCTAGTGGAGAGGATTTAGATATGGGAAAAGGAGTACCATTATCGGCCACTGTAGCAAAGGATTTAGAGGCAAGACTTGATATTCTTGGAGGACAGGATATGTTTGAATTGTATACATCAGCCGCAAAGTTTGTAAGAGGGGATAACCTTTCCGTGTATGATGAAAACATTGATGGTTTTTGGCGTTCAAATATTATTGAATATATCGAGGATAGAAAATCAAGTGATCAGGTTATAGCAGATTTTAAGCAGGCCGTGGATAATTATTTTGATAGGATTTTAGAGTAACAATATATATGGCTTGGTATTAAACATAATCAAGGAAAAAAGGAGACAGGGGGAGATAAGTAAAACCATCCCCTTGCCTCTTTTTCTTTTATTATACAGCATTATGACAGAAGGCAGCAATATTTTCAATTGGAATATCGCATATAGAACCGAGTCTACTGCAATGGTCTCGTTTGCTACCAGGTATAGCTCCACTGTTAACACCCTCAAAACCGAAAGCAGGGCCGTGTCCATCATGGTTACGGTTAATAGGGTCTGAAGGAGCTGATCCCTGCTCTGTCATTAATCTTACGAAATTATTATTAACAGACATTAGCACACCTGTAAAGCCATTGCCAGATGCACCACCACTAGTTGTAAAGATTGTTACAGTATCACCTATGAATTCATACATGTGTTTTGCTAAATTGGAATTGTAACCGTTGTTATTATAACCATTGTATCCGTTACAAAAGAATGACATATAATACCTCCTATTTAAAAAGCATAGATTTCACAAGCTAAATATTAGATGTGATACTAATATATTATGTATCATGGCGTAAAGAAGTGACACAATATGACAGCAATCGCTATAATTTTTATTTTTATATTATTAATACAAAACATACTAAAAATGATTAATTAAAATATAGTGCTAAAATAAATAACTAATGTTATAGTATGGGTAGGTCAAAAACTGGATGAAAAGAATAAGAGGTTATGATGTCAAAAATAATAAGGGTTTCACACATTGAGATAGAGGTAAACAAGAAGAAAATAAAGAATATGTATCTGAAGGTATCAAGGCAGGATGGAAAAGTTAGCGTATCTGCACCTTTAAGGACCAAGGATGATATTATTAAAAGATTCGTAGCTAGTAAACTTGACTGGATAGATAAACAAGTCAAAAAGTTTGAGAACAGGAAAAGCTTAATAGACCTAGAGTATAAACAGGATGAAATTCATTATGTTTGGGGAAAACCATACTCTTTAGAAATAAAGTATGAAAACAAAAAAGGTGTTGAGATTTTAGATGATAAATTGATTCTTGCAATACATAAGGACAGCACAATTATTCAGCGAGAGAAGCTCCTTATAGAATGGTACCGTAAGCAATTAAAAGAAAGGCTTCCAGACCTTGTTGAAAAGTGGGAGTATATTATTGGTGTAAGTATAGAGTCAGTTAGGGTAAGAAATATGACTACAAGATGGGGGACGTGTAATACAAGGGATAAGCGTATTTGCTTTAATCTTCAATTGGCTAAAAAACCATTAAGATGTCTTGAATATGTAGTAGTACATGAGTTAGTACATCTACTTGAGCCAAGTCACAATGTGGTGTTCAAAAATCATATGGACAAATACCTGCCTAATTGGAGAGAAATAAAAAGAGAGTTAAATAGTTAGGAGTTAGTAGGAGTTAAAAAGTTATCCAAATGTAATTGACAAATAAAAGATCATAGGATATTATGTATTTATAAATTAGAAAAGAGGTCGTTTATGTTAAGCATTGTAGTGATGGTGAATATTGCAAAATAAATATTTGTAGAGGGAAGATTCTAATACTCTAGAAGCT
>JAAYRC010000168.1 GCA_012518975.1 Clostridiales bacterium | reverse complement strand
TTACCCTTGTAAAAAATTATGAGGGATCAGAATCAATTGACCGAGTTACAGCACTTCTATTCGATAACTCAGAGGATTATTATGAAATGCTTGATACTGATGGTGATGGTATAACTGATATGGAAGAGTTAAATGTCTATGGGACTGATCCTTACAATATGGATACTGATGGTGACGGATACCATGACCTTACTGAGTTGATTCTAGGCTTGAATCCACTTGAAAAGGATGACATTAGTAAGGCACGGACCCACACTATCACACATGAAGATTATGACCTGGTACTAAAGGGTTATGGTAATATAGTTGATGTCTTTCTTGACAAAGTACAAGTAAAAGAGCTTGAGCAAAGTGACTTCCTTATTGGAGATGTTCTTCAGTTATCATCCTCAGTGAAATTTGATAAAGTAGCTGGAAATGATTCGGTTATAAAATCTGCCAGGGTTAGATTTAGCCTGGATAATGTAGACTCTCCTGAAGATGTGGGTGTATTTGAATATGACAGGAAATCTGGTATGATATCATGGCTCGAATCTAATATAGATGCTAAAAAAAACACCATAGATGTATATGTTGATAATTTTCAGGTATTTGGACTGGCCTACTTAAGTAAAAAACCCGACCAGATAAAAACAGAGATAGCTTTGGTTATAGATAACTCAGGCTCTATGTTTTCAGAAGAGTATGTACGAGGTGAAGCTTCTGATCCCCCTTCTCCTGATTTTGGTAATGACATTGAATTTAATAGGCTGAACCTAATGGAAGCGTTATTAGGTGAACTTGATGGAGATAAATTTAGATTTTCTGTAGGAGCATTTCAAAGCTCATATCATCAAGTTACTGAAATGACCGATTCTAAAGAAACCGTTTTGGAAAGTTTAGAAAGATTAAAGACAGAGTATCAGAACTTTGATGGCACAGTTGTTGAGGGAGCTGTAAAAGCTGGACTAAGGGAATTTTCACATAACAAGTTCAATAAGAAATATATGATTTTACTAACTGACGGTTATACTGTATCTAGCTTGTTTACTTATGTTCCCAACTTAGAGGATATACTAGAAACTGCAAATGAAAAAAATGTAGAGATAATTACTATTGGCCTTGGAGACTGTGATGAAGAGTTGCTTAATAAAATATCTTCAGTAACAGATGGTATATATGTCCATGCAGAAGATTCTGATGCTTTGTTAAAGCTTTTGGACAGAATTTTAGCTTCTTTAGATGAACTTGAAATAGATATGGATGGGGACGGTAATAAAGATGCCCAGATGATAGCTGATAGCGGCTTTAAGGCTGAAGTGGATGGCTTTCCATTTGCCAATTTTAGAGATGAAGATTCTCCTACAGGAAACTGTTTTGGATTTTCTCTTACTACGAAACTGATATATGAGAAATCTCTTCCCACCGAACTTGCCGAGACACAGCTAAGGGGCTTGGCTGCATCTTTTTCTGACAATAATATATTAAATGCATATAAGATGGATGATGATAGCATAGAATTAATGAAAAGTAAAAGAACTTATGATATTAAGGTACCCACTTTATTTTTGATTGATAACCCACCATCTGATGATGAACTAAGAAACCCTGAAGAGGGTATAGGTGTTATTGATCCAAAATATAGACAGAGTCTTATTGATATGGGGTATAATATAAAGGTTGTGGATAAAGATGTTGAAGTAGACGGTGTAAAGGTAAAAAAGATTGAAACAGCTAGATTAGATATATGGTCTGAAAAAACCCTTGAAAATGTGCCTGCCACTGAGTTGGATTTTATAAGAATTATTAGTAGAAATCAAAAAGCTCAATTTGATTCCTTACTTAGCCGAGAACTAGGTAATGTAGTTTGGGGAAAGGAAAGAAAACAGACCAAAAAGGATCTAATAGATCCAATGGCTGAGATTCTTGGAAAGGGTAAACCTGCCCTAGTTACAATGGATAGTGCCTATGGAGGTCATGCAGTACTGGTTACAAGTATGGCTTATGATATTAATAATCCCAATATAATTTATCTAACACTGTATGATAGTAATGCACCAGGCCTTAATGTTACTGGAACTTTGGAAAGAGTTGCAGCTACTAAAGAAGGTGAGTTTACAAATAAGTATAAATTCAACTATGAACAAGATGATAAGTTAATCTTTAATACAATTATGCTCAAAGAGATTGAGTTACTTAATGGAGATGAAGTGTTTTATAAACAATAAAACAACATATAACTTCCTAAGTTTAATGGATAATAATGAAAGCTATAATAAAAATAAATTCTTATGACTTCATTTTTTATTATTTAGATAGTTATTGTAGGCCTTTCCATGAAATATTTATTACTTTCGTTTAGCAGTATCTGAATATTCTGTTAATATAGTTACATGTAGGTAACCATTATTATGGGTAGGAATTGAACATGCTGTACTCTTTAAATATATATCCACGTAATATAATAGTATGTATTAGTGTAATGTCTGGCCTATAAGGATATTCCAAAGAAATAATATATAAAAGCCTTTAGACAAAAAATAATCCTCATAGATTAATAGAAATATTAGTCCATGAGGAATTTTCATTTTAATTACTTGTTACTTTCGGTTTTGTCGGTTTTATTTTCTTTAATTTTTTGTTCTTTGATATATTCTTCTAATTCTTTAGGATTTTTATTATATAGTGAGCTATATTCTCTAAGTAGTTCATCTGAATTCCTAATCTCACTTCTACCTAGCAGATAATCAGTTGATACATTAAAGTAATCAGCAAGCTTTATTATAATATCCTGAGGAGGGAATCTTTGCTGTAACTCATAAAAAGAAACCATTTTAGGAGTTAGTCCCAAATAGCTTGATAATTCGCTTTGTGTTATTCCCTTTTCAAGTCTTAATTCTTTAATTCGCTTTCCGAGCATATTGACACCTCTTTTATTTATTGTACGTTGAAAAAAAGGCATTGACAACGTACTAGAAGTACTGTACCATATGTACAGTATCACTTATTAGATTATTATCTTTATATTCATGTCCCCATATATTTTTATATAAATAGATACCTGTATGTGCTATGTAATTTATATCATATACAGGTATCTGTATTTTATGAAACAGGAAAATCTGTTCTGTTACATAAAAAACGGTCTGCTAAGGATATAAAATATGCAAAAAGTCTGTTAGCAAAAAACTTTATAAAAGTTTTATATAAAGTTTATAAAGAAGGGAAATTACTAGTGATTTCATACTCGATTAATTAAGTATTCTGTGGTATTATGTAGGTTGATTTTTATTTTGACATAGTAGATAATTGTGAAACTTGCACAAGAATATAATGCAAAATAACGTTTTGCAATTACCTAATTTGACATAAGAATGAAAGGAAAATAAGACATGCAAGAGACAACAGGGCCTAAGGCTCTTACAGAATACTTATTAAAAATCACCAAAAACAAGGAAAATAAGCCTTACCTTAAATTAATTATACAAGGAATCTTAGCCGGAAGCTACATAGCCATTGGTGCCATAGGTTATTTTAAACTTGCAGGCAGTATTGCAGATCCAGGACTAGCAGCTTTTTTTGCGGCTTTGGTTTTCCCTCTTGGTATTATTGCAGTATTGCAGATGCAAGCAGAACTTTTCACCAGCAATTGCCTGATTATGACTGCTTTATATGCTGGCAAGACAAAGGTTTACAATATTTTAAGAATACTTGCAATGGTTTTACTTGCCAACCTGATAGGAAGTGTTTTTATTTCTTATTTAACAAATGTATCAGGAATTTTTAATGAACAGACTATGGGTTTGGTTTTTGAAAAAGCCATATCAAAGGCACATATGCCCTTTGATAAACTGATATTCAGTAGCATACTCTGTAATATAATAGTATGTACTGGTATGTGTATGGCATACAATACTAAGAATGAAAGTGCTAAGATTATAGTTCTATGGTTAGCGATTACTGTATTCGTTCTTTCAGGGACGGAGCACGTAGTTGCAAATATGTATTATTTATTTACCGCATATTTTGC
>JAAYRC010000030.1 GCA_012518975.1 Clostridiales bacterium | reverse complement strand
GAAAATGAATACCAAATTTATTATGTAGATAGTAAATCATTGGGAATTGTCAGTGAGGGTTATGTACCTGTGGGACAGACCAAAGACCAGCTTATAGAGGAATTACTTGCAGCCCTGCAAAGTGAACCCTCTAGTATGGTGTATAAGAAAACAATACCTGATGGGGTAACTATAAAGGATTATAGTATGGAAGGCGAGCGGCTGGTCTTAAATTTTGATAATAAATATAGCGAGCTAAAAGGTATTTCCGAAGTTTTATGCCGGGCAACAGTTGTAAAAACCCTATGCCAGATACCAGGTGTGAATTTTGTCCTGTTCAATGTGAATGGGCAACCACTGATTGATTCCAATGGAATTCAAACAGGACTTATGACAGCTGAGTCCTTTATTGAAAACACTGGAGCAGAAACCAACTATAAAGCCACCCTATATTATGCTAATGAGACAGGGGATTTATTAAAAAAGACCAGTAGAAATATTTTTTATACTGGAACCTCTTCCATAGAGGAACTTGTGATTAATCAGATTATTAATGGGCCTACTGAGCTTGGCCTATATCCCACGGTTCCAGAGGGTACTACACTTTTAAATGTTACAACAAAGGAGAGTATATGCTATGTGGATTTGAATGAGAAGTTTCTAGAGAAACTTCCAAACATATCCGATGAAGTTGCGATATATTCCATAGTAAACTCCTTGGTTGAGCTTCCAGGAATTAACAAGGTTCAATTTCGTATAAATGGAAAGACAGTTGAGACATTTCAAAATACATCCTTTGAAATTTTGTTTGAACGTAACCTTACAATAAACGAGGAAAATAATTAGAGAGGGGGATTAATGAGTTGATCAAGAGACCCCTTGTTTGGGGTATTATTGTATTTATCATAGGGATACTTCTAGCATGGTACAAGACCCCTCTATTATATTTGGCTTTAATTATGCTAGGAGGGTGGCTCATAATACCACTACTTCATTTAAAAAAAGTTATTAATTCTAAGGATTCTTTTTTTTGGTTATTGCCAATTCTTATCTTGATAGGCTTTTTAGCTATGAGAGATCGGATGAAGCCAGTAGAAATGGATATGGCATTTGATGAAAAGGCAGAGTGTCGGCTTGTCGGTGAGATTACTATGATAGTGAAAAAGCCGGGAAAAATTGCATACTATCTTAAAGATAATCTAGTGGAATTGGTGGATGGAACTAGATATCAGGTAGAGGGGCTTATAGTTAATACATATTTAAATGAATATCAAGATAATCAAAAGTCTAAAACAAATCAAATATCTCAATCTTCTCAAATTCAAAATGAATTTCAAATAGGTAATCTTGTCAGTGTCTCGGGAATAATCAAAAAGTTTTCTATAAACACAAACCCTGGTGAATTCAATGAAAAATTCTTCTATAGAATCCAAAACATATCTTATAAGGTAAATGCAAAAGAAATATCCTTAGCACATTCGCAATATTCTAAGTTGCATTTTCAATTAAATAAAATCAAAGACCATCTTATACAGGTATATAATAGTATTCTTTCCGAAAAGGAAGCTGGAATAATAGTAGCTATGGTGCTTGGAAGCAAACACCTTTTGGATGATGAAATAAAGACCCTATACCAGGGAAATGGAATTTCTCATATACTTGCAATCTCTGGTCTGCATATCTCTATGATTGGAGCAGCTGTATATCTTTTATTAAGAAAATTAAGGATGGGTCTTTATGGAGCCACCATATTGTCTATATTATTTATATACAGTTATGGCATACTTACTGGCTTTAGTGTATCAACTAAAAGAGCTGTTATTATGTATAGCCTTATGCTGATGGCAAAGCTTATAGG
>JAAYRC010000029.1 GCA_012518975.1 Clostridiales bacterium | reverse complement strand
TCCTCCTGGAGGTCTTTGACCAGGGCCTACTGGGGGAAAGTTAGGAACAAATTGCTGATATTTCATGGGATGCTGATTATCGTCAGTCCTTTGATTATCTTGATCTTTATTCAATAAATTTACCTCTTTCTGCATAGATGTTCACATATTATTTTATGAACAATAAGCAAAAAGGTGAAGTATCTAGAACTCCTTTTTTCGATATATCCTTAAGGATATGATGTAAGATATTCCTAAAATTAATAATATAAACAAAGGTACTATAATATATGCATTTTCTATTATGATATCTATGGTTTTAATTATTCTCTCTGGAGGATTAGGATTATCTTTCTTAATTGATTTAAAAGCAAATGTTCCTAGTAAAAACAGCACCATATATACTAGGAAGAAATAAAGTCTAGCCTTTACTACTCCTAATTTTGTAATAATTGGAATCATAATAGAATAGAAAATAATAACTACAACAACTCCACCTACTGGCACTTCAAACTCATAAAAGAGACATTCAGATTTGAACATCCAATTAGCTAACAAAAGTAATGACCCATTTACTATAAAGCCTAATAAGGACAATATTATTAGCATTATATATTTACTTTGGACTATATTATCTCTTGTAACTGGCATAGTTAATACATAGTTATCCCAGTTAGCCATTTCGTCAAGAGAATAACTACCAAATAAAAGCATGGCAAATACTATCGTAAACGTTCCACTAAAAATGCTAGGGTTATCTAATACTAATGCAATCATTACATAGCATATAGCTAATGCACCAATCATATAAAAACTCTTACTTAAGTTAATGAACTCCTTGGTTATTAATCCCTTCATATATTAACCTTCCTTCCTCTACTAATAAAAAGCATTATCTCTTCAATTGTTGTTTTTTCGGTAATAAACTCTTTATATCTTCTTTTGAAAGAATTAAGCCCCTTAACCATAACCTCAGCTCCATATCTATTTTCTCTAATCCCAACAATATAACTAATAAGTTACAGACTAGGAGACGACAAGCATAAGGACCTTATTAGCCTGATTATAATACAACAGACTAATAAGGTCCTCTAGTTATTCTCCGTATCTTTCCCTTAGGATTACATATAATATGATACTCCTGATTCGAATATATGTTGGTTATGATTACCATAGATATTGATAGCAACAGATTTGCCTATCCTATCAGAGTGAGTCATTTTTCCAAATACTCTGCCATCTGGACTTGTGATACCTTCGATTGCATAGTAAGATCCATTCGGATTATACTCTTCAACCATAGTAGGATTACCATCCATATCCACATACTGAGTAGCCACCTGACCATTAGCAAATAACTTATCTATACATTCTTGACTTGCTACAAAACGTCCTTCTCCATGAGAAGCAGGTGTAGTATAGACAGCTCCAAGCTCTGCCTTCATAAGCCATGGGGAAGCATTGCTTACAACCTTGGTATGAACATATGTTGATACATGTCTTCCTATATTATTGCCAGCCAAAGTAGGCGAATTTTCATCCTGCAGTCTAATTTCTCCATAAGGAACAAGTCCTAACTTGAGCAAGGTCTGGAAGCCATTACTTATACCAAGTACAAGTCCATCTCTATTGGTCAAGAGATTATTAATAGCATAAGCTAATTTTTCATTTCTTAAAGCTGTAGCCGCATACTTACCTGAACCTAGGGCCTCATCACCTGATGAAAATCCACTGGCTATTACAAGTATCTGTGCCTGATTAATAGCCTTTTCTAAGGCAACTACTGATTCACCAATGTTTTTAGGTGTAATGTTTGAAAATACAATTGACTCAACATCAGCTCCCGCATCTTCAAAGGCTTTTATAGTATCATACTCACTGTTAGTTCCTGTAAATAGTGGCATAAATACCTTTGGCTTTGCAATCTTACTTTTTGCCATGTATATTTTACTAGCATCATAAAGCTTTGTTTCAAATTGCTTTGAGTCATTATTTGTTCGGCTAGGATATACCTGGTCTAAGCTTTCTGACCAAGATGAAAGTGCCTCGTCTATAGCTATAACTTCATTACCATATCTAAAGGTCGCCTCATCAGTAACCTGACCTATAATATCATAATCCTCTGATGTGAATCCGTAATCTGCTAACCTTTGGGTATCATCTTTATCCATTTCCACTAGAATACTACCATAATCAGGGAGGAAAAGTTCTTTTTCATCAAGGTCTGAATTTAATGTAGCCCCAAGCTTATTACCAAATGCCATCTTGCTTACTGCTTCTACAAGCCCACTAGAGCCTATGGCAAAGGCTGATACAATCTTTTTATACTTCATTAATTTATTAATATATCTGTATAGGGATTTCACCTGGTCATATACTGGAAGTTCATAAGAATCCCTTTTTATTTTAAATCTAACAAGCATGTTACCAGGGTTCTTTAGCTCTGTTGATACTACATCCTTAGTTGTAGCTGTGTTTACTGCAAAGGATACCAAGGTTGGTGGTACATCTATATCATGGAAGCTACCAGACATACTATCTTTTCCACCAATTGAAGGAAGCTCAAGCTTCATCTGGGCATCATATGCACCAAGTAGTGCCACCATAGGCTCTCCCCAACGCTTAGGGTCATTTCCAAGTCTACGGAAGAACTCTTGGAATGATAGACGAATCTTAGAGTAATCTCCACCGGAGGATACTATCTTTGCAACTGAAGACAATACCGCATAAGCCGCACCATGGAAAGGTGACCAACTAGATAGGTATGGGTCATAACCATAGCTCATCATAGACACAGTAGTTGTCTCCCCAGAAAGCACCGGAATTTTTGCTATCATAGTCTGTATAGGAGATTGCTGATATTTTCCACCATAAGGCATTGTCACAGTTCCAGCGCCTATGGAGCTATCAAACATTTCGGCAAGTCCTTTTTTAGAGCAAATGTTAAGATCAGCTAAGACCTTTAACCATTTATCCTTTACACTTTTATTAGTCTCAAGCTTTAATGATCCGTTTTCAAAATAATTATCTTCCTTTGATGGAATATTTACATAGGCAGAGGCTTCCTGATGGGCTCCGTTGGTATCTAGAAATGCTCTTGAAAGGTTCACTATCTCCTTACCTCTCCATTTCATCACCAATCTTTTTTCTTCTGTAACCTCTGCTACAACTACTGCCTCAAGATTCTCCTCTTCAGCATAGGCTAGCATCTTGTCTACATCTTTAGAATCTACAACTATAGCCATTCTTTCTTGTGACTCTGATATGGCAAGCTCTGTTCCATCTAAACCCTCATATTTTACAGGAACCTTATCCAGATTAATATTGAGTCCATCTGCTAATTCACCAATTGCTACTGATACACCACCAGCACCAAAGTCATTACATTTTTTTATAAGGCTACTAACCTCTGGTTTTCTAAACAATCTTTGAAGATTGCGCTCTGTAGGGGGATTGCCCTTCTGAACCTCTGCACCACAAGTTTCAATTGATTCAGTAGTTTGTACCTTGGATGAGCCAGTTGCACCACCAAGACCATCACGTCCGGTTCTCCCGCCCATAAGTATAATAGCATCTCCTGGTTCTGAATTACCACGAACCACATACCTTCTAGGTGCCGCTCCAATAACTGCCCCTAGCTCCATTCTCTTAGCAACATAACCTGGGTGATATATCTCATCAACAAAACCTGCTGCCAATCCTATCTGATTTCCATAAGTACTGTAGCCTAGAGCCGCTTCAGTACAAATCTTTCTTTGAGGAAGTTTTCCTTCCAAAGTGGCATCAAGCGGCTGGGTAGGATCAGAAGCACCAGTAATTCTCATAGCCTGATATACATAGCCTCTTCCTGAAAGGGGATCACGAATTGCCCCACCAAGACAAGTAGCAGCACCTCCAAAAGGCTCAATCTCTGTAGGATGGTTATGGGTCTCATTTTTGAAGAAAAGAAGCCATTCCTCTATCTTACCATCAATATCCACAGGAACGATTATAGAGCAGGCATTAATCTCATCAGAAACCTCCATATCATCCAACTTACCATCGGCCCTTAGTTTCTTCATTGCCAAGGTAGCCATATCCATTAGGGAGATATATTTGTCATCTCTACCCTTATAAAGCTTTTCCCTATCTTCAAGATAAGTATTAAATACAGCCTTAATAGGCTCTGTATAATATCCTTCTTCAAACTTTATATCCTTTAACTCTGTAAGGAAGGTGGTGTGTCTGCAATGGTCAGACCAATAGGTGTCAAGAACACGAATCTCAGTCATTGAAGGATCTCTATTTTCTTCATTTTTAAAATATTTCTGTATATGCTTGAAGTCAGCCATAGTCATAGCAAGGCCTAATCTGCTTAGAAGGTCCTTAAGTCCATTCTCATCCAAATCCTTAAAACCTGTAAGTACTTCTACATCTTCAGGGTCAGCAAATTCTGTTATTAAGCTATCTGGCTTTTCTTCTTTTACCTCTCTGGAGTCTACGGGATTAATACAGTATGCTTTGATTTTATTAAAATCCTCATCAGACAGGTCTCCCGAAATAACATAGGTGGTTGCAGAACGAATTACTGGCTCTTCGTTTTCATTCAGAAGTTTTATGCACTTTACAGCTGAGTCGGCTCGTTGATCAAACTGTCCAGGAAGATATTCAGTGGAGAATACCTTATCTGCCGGACCAGTGACAAAATCCTCCTCATATAAATCTTCTACGGGAGCTTCCATAAATACGGTACTTAGAGAACGTCTATAAGTTTCATCACTTATGTTCTCTATCAAATATCTGTTTAGTATTCTAAGAGATTCTAATCCCTTGATTCCCAAAATGCTTTTAATATCTTGCTCTAATTTCCTTGCAGTAACAGCATAGGGCTCTTTCTTTTCAACATAAATCCTTCTTACCACACTCATTTGCAACACTCCTATTCTCTTTTTTTATGCCTTTAACTCCATCATTTTCTTGCATTATATCATAGCTTATCTTATAATTAAAATTAATATATATAAATCTTTTTATTAGCGAGTCTAATATATGCTTAACTAAAGGAGGAGCCGATTTGGATATAAATTATGAGCTATATAAAGTCTTCTATAATGTAGCAAAGTGCTTAAGCTTTTCAGAGGCTGCCGAGGCCTTATTCATCTCCCAGTCAGCGGTCAGCCAGTCCATAAAAACCTTAGAAAAAAGACTAAATCAGAAGCTATTTATACGTAGTACTAAGCGCGTATCTCTTACCAAGGAAGGAGAGCTTTTGCTAAAGCATATTGAGCCTGCCATAAACCTAATTACCCGAGGAGAAAACCAGCTTTGTGCAGACCCCAAGGTCGGTGTTCAATTAAGGATTGGCTCTACTGATACCATCTGTAGATATTACCTAGTGTCTTACCTTAATAATTTCCACAAAAAATACCCAAATATACACATTAAGGTTTCAAACGGAACTTCTATACAATGCGCCAAGATGCTAGAACGAAATGAAGTAGATGTTATCGTAACAAATTCACCCAACTCAGCCCTAAATGACTTAATGAATATTATACCACTTATGGATTTTAATGATGTCTTTATTGTAAAGAAGGATTCCCTTTCTCAATACGACCATCCCATCACCCTCCAGCAACTCCAAAAACATCCCATCCTAATGTTAGAAAAGCGCGCTACCACCAGCAAATTTCTGCATAATCTATTTTTGGAGAATTCACTGGATCTGGTACCCGCAATTGAGATAGCCAGTAATGATCTTTTAATAGATTTGGCTAGAATAGGTCTGGGAATAGCATTTGTTCCTGACTTTTGTATAAAGGATATGGATGACCTTGCTATAATAGATACGGTTCAAGAAATCCCTAAGCGGAAACTGGTTGCCGCCTATAACCTAGATATACCACTATCTGATGGAGCCAAATATTTTATTGATAGCCTTACTAAAGACTTAAGTTAAGTCATCCCTATACCTACTGTCTTAGACTAATAACTTTGCAAAACACAAAAAACCTTCCCACTACTTTAGCCAAGTTAGGGAAGGCCTTTTTCTTAAATACTATTTCTTCATTTCTCCAATTCGCCTATTAATTACTTTATTATAATTCAACACCTTTCTTTCATACTCCTCACTCATATATTGTGAGGTTATAAGAAAGTCAGCGGTGGCTCTATTATTGGCAATTGGTATGTCATATACTGCCGCAATTCTAAGCAATGCTTTAACATCAGGGTCATGGGGATGTGATTCTAATGGATCCCAGAAGAAAATAATGAAATCTATATTTCCTTCAACTATTCTAGAGCCTATCTGTTGATCTCCTCCTAGGGGACCACTATTATATGCCTTAACTGGAAGCTCTGTATATTCCGAAATCAGTCTAGCTGTAGTTCCTGTTCCACTTAAAAAATGATTTTTTAGTATATCTTGGTGTGTTTTAACCCACTCTATCATTTCATGCTTCTTACTGTCATGGGCTATAAGTGCAATTCGCTTTTGTTTCTTAATAGTAAAGCCTATATAATCATCCATTAGCATTTTACTTCCTCCTATTTAAGCGTTCATCTAATATGTCTATCATAGATTACCAGGGATTTAATTGCAAGATGAATCTAAACTCTCTAGCCTCTCCTTTACCTGGTTCATCATACCAGTGTACTTATCAAGTTTTGCTTTTTCCTCAGCTATCTTGCTTTCAGGAGCTTTAGAGATGAAATTAGGATTGGACAACATTCCCTGAACACGTTTTAGTTCTCCCTCAAGTCTCTGCTTTTCCTTAGAAAGACGCTCTATTTCCTTTTCTATATCCACAAGATCAGCAAAGGGAATATAGATTTGGGCTCCTGGTATTACTGTAGATACAGCATCATCACTTATGCCACTTTTATCTTTCTGTACTATAACCTCACTGGCAAAGCCTAAGCTTGCAAAGAATACCCTACTCTCTGTGAAAATTTCTCTAATTCTCTCGTTATCGGAAACCACGATAACTGATGCCTTCCTGCTTGGAGGAACATTCATTTCAGACCTTACATTTCGAATACCCTTAACTGCTGCCTTTATTAGCTCTATGCTTTCTCTATCCTTGGTAAATTCCCAAGCACGGTCAAAGCTAGGCCATGATGATATCATAATAGATTCTGTCTCCTTAAGTCCTGTCATCTCCTGAAGCGTGCAGAATATCTCCTCAGTCACAAATGGCATATATGGATGAAGAAGCTTTAAGGAATTAGCTAGCACCCTATGAAGAGTCCAAAGAGCAGCAGTCTTTGTCTCATCCTCATCATTATATAGTCTTGGTTTAACCATCTCGATATACCAGTCACAGAATTCCTCCCATATAAAGTCGTATATCTTCTGAGCTGCTACACCAAGTTCAAAAGTTTCAAGATTATCTGTAGCTTCCTTAACTAAGGTGTTTGATTTTGATAATATCCACCGGTCTGCAGAGGTAAGCTTACTCTCATCAAACTCCTCCTGAAGATTTGCTTTTTCCAGATTCATCATAATAAAACGAGATGCGTTCCACACCTTATTGGCAAAGTTCCTACTTGCCTCAACTCTCTCCCAGTAAAACCGCATATCATTTCCTGGAGCATTCCCTGTGATAAGGGTAAAACGAAGAGCATCAGCACCGTACTTATCTATTACATCAAGAGGATCAATACCATTACCAAGAGATTTACTCATCTTACGACCCTCAGAGTCTCTAACTAATCCGTGAAATAGGACTTTACTAAATGGTTTTTTCCCCATATGAGCGTAACCAGAAAATATCATTCTTATAACCCAGAAAAATATAATATCATATCCTGTTACAAGTACATCAGTGGGGTAAAAATAGTCTAAATCTTCAGTCTTTTCAGGCCAGCCTAGCGTCGAAAATGGCCACAGGGCTGATGAAAACCATGTATCAAGGGTATCCTCATCCTGCCTAAAGTTACTACTAGCACAAACCTGGCATCTAGATGGCTCTTTCTCTGAGACAACAAGCTCACCGCAGCTTTCACAATAATATGCTGGTATCCTATGGCCCCACCAAAGCTGTCTAGATATACACCAATCTCTAATATTATCTGTCCAGTTAAAATATATCTTCTCAAAACGCTCTGGAATAATCTCGATCTCACCTGATTTTACAGCTTCTATGGCAGGTTTGATTAATTCGTCCATCTTAACAAACCATTGTGGCTTAATCATAGGCTCTACAGTGGTATGGCAACGGTCATGAGTACCAACATTATGAGCATGATCCTCTATTTTTACTAAAAGACCAAGGCCTTGCAATTCTTTAACTATTTCTTTTCTTGCCTCATACCGGTCCATTCCTGCATATTTACCACCATTACTATTAATAGTGGCGTTATCGTTCATTATATTTATCTCAGGAAGATTATGACGTTTTCCTAACTCAAAATCATTAGGATCATGGGCTGGAGTAATCTTAACTACTCCTGTACCAAACTCCATATCCACATACTCATCAGCAACAACCGGTATTTCCTTATTCATAATAGGCAAGACTACATTTTTTCCTATCAAATGCTTATATCTTTCATCCTCTGGATGAACTGCAACAGCAGTGTCCCCAAGCATAGTCTCAGGTCTGGTAGTAGCAACTTCTACATATCCATCCTCACCCGCTACTGGGTACCTAATATGCCATAGATGGCCTGCCTGGTCTTCATGCTCAACCTCTGCATCTGATATAGATGTATGACAAATAGGGCACCAATTGATAATCCTCGAACCCTTATATATATGACCTTCTTCATATAGCTTTATAAATACTTTATTTACAGCATGAGAACAGCCCTCATCCATGGTGAATCTTTCTCTTTTCCAGTCACAAGATGACCCCAACTTCTTTAGCTGAGATATAATTGTGCCACCATACCGGTCCTTCCATTGCCATGCTCTTTCAAGGAAGCCTTCCCTGCCAAGGTCATCCTTTTCAATTCCTTCCTCTCTAAGCTGCTCTATAATCTTTACTTCTGTTGCAATACTAGCATGGTCGGTGCCTGGTTGCCAGAGGGTATTATAGCCTTGCATCCTCTTAAAGCGAATAATAATATCCTGCATAGTGTTATCTAAGGCATGGCCCATATGAAGCTGACCTGTAATATTTGGTGGTGGAATCACTATAGTAAAGGGTTTTTTACTCCTATCCACCTTGGCATGAAAGTAATCCTTATCTAACCACTTCTGATACAATTTATCTTCGATATCCTTAGGGTTATAAGTTTTTGCAAGTTCTCTCTCCATAATAATCTCTCCTATCATATTAAAATACCTATTTTCTCTAGTATATTCCTGTATAAATTATTGCAGATTTTTTCCTAGCCAGCCTGCTGGCAAAATACATAAAAAAGGTTCCTCATCTCAAAGGACGAAGAACCGTGGTACCACCTTTATTTGTAGCTTGCATTGTAGTATAAGTCATAAAATAATCTACTATACATAGCCACCTTATCTGTCTATAACGGGACTTCCCGGCATTTCCTACCCACAAAACAAAAATCATATTGCTTCAGAAACACTGCTACAAAGCTACCTTCAGTAAGACCGCTTAATGATCACCTTTCAGCCAGTGGATGACCCTCTCTGTTAAGTGTTACTTACCTACTCCTCTTTATCAAGGCATTTATCATTTTAAATATTAATACTATATTATGCAAAGCTATGAGATATGTCAAGGATATTTTATTAAACATTCCTATTGTCATGTTTTGGATTTTAAGATGATGTCATTATCAATCTGGTATTTCTTTAGAATATCTATAGCCTCTTTTTCAATGTCAGGATATGCTTTTACTAAAGAAATAATAGCTGCACTAGCAGCTTCTTTTTGCTTCTGACTTGTATCTATACGTTCTCTCAACTTCTGTCTACGGACATTGAGTCTATGTCTAACCTCGACCATTTCTCTATTGTCTAGAATCGCCGATGGTTGATATATCCAAACCTCTGAATCTGCAATATCATATTTTTTTAATTCCTTTATAAGAATTTCATTATAGAACTCAAGAAGCTGTGAATTACTCTGGTATCTTTTGTTCTCATCCTTTAACTTGACATACTGCTCCCATAGCTTTTTCATTTCCTGATAATCATCCACTAGATACTTGCTATAGGTGTAATCAAGATAATTGCGATTATTCACTGATTTTATGGCAACCCTATTTGATAGGATTATAACCTTATTTAACTTTAGTTGAAGTATCTTTATATCGTGGACATTTTTCCTAGCCTCCATAAATATATAGAGAGCTGTCCCCATCCCCATCAATACAGTTAGTAAGAAGGGAAAACTCATACTAGTCCCTGTACTAGCTGTCAATCCAGCAAATATAATAAATAATACAATTACAATTATACATGTGGTTATAGCAATTCCTTTGAGAAAAGCCTGCTTATGGATTATTTCTTCCTCTTCATCTAAAAAGCTTTGCTTTTCATTTTCCAGTCGCCCTATATCTTCCTCTATCTTCTCTTGATAACTTTCAGCCTCCTTAAGGGAGGTTAATTCCTTAGGTATCTTAAGCTCATCTCGTTCAAATAACCTATATTGTATATCACTTATATCATATTGCCTAGTACGAAAGCGATCTCTTTCCTTATTCAGATTAATAATATTTCTTGAGGCATCCTCTAAGGCATGCCTTTGTAGCTTTGGAATCATATCTATCTTTTGCATATCTGTAAGATATGATGTTACAGTCTGATATTCTGCTTTCGCCTCCTTAATCTGCCGATAGGAGTCTAAGAGAATCTCACAGTTTTCTCTTATATATCCACTCATGTCGGTATACTTATTTAATCTAACTGTAGGAGCCTGGCTGCCATCTTTCAATTTTGTCGCTTCTGGTTTTTTAAAAACCCTTTTTAACCATCCCATTATATATCTCCTGTAAGTAGGTGTAATTGCATAACCATTTTTAATGATTTCTTAATGCATATTCATATTAAGCTCTAACTTCTTCTATCCACCTATTAATTATTTGACTACACTTTTCTCTAACTTCTCTTCTTTCACCTGAACTTAATAGGTTTTTAAGTCTATATAATTCATCCATTTCCTTGCTTTGCAAAGCATCACTAGACAGTTGCTCCATCCTTAGAACAATTTCATCCCTAAGAATATTATTTACATGATACTCACTTAACTTTTTATCAAATTCTTCGTTATCACAACAAAGCCATAGGGTATATAGGTACTGTCTTAGACTCTCTTCCCTGCGGTTACGCTCATAGGCATGAAAAAATAGTTCTTGTGCCCTATCCGGCCCATATATATGTAAGGTTGCTATAGCCAAGTTATGGACCACATCACCATAATCCTTGGGGCTTAAGTCGCTTGCTTCCTTAGAAACTAAAAGGCTATCATATTCTGCTGCCGCTTCTTCATACTGCTTTCTTTTAAGATATGAATTTGCTCTTAGAAACCATCTTCTTGCAGGAGGCATGGCCCTAATCCCATCCACTTTTTGCAGAAGTTGCTTGATTTCCTGCTCAGTATAATAATTAGAACTACATAGGACCGCTGCCAGCAATGTTGTATAATCTGCTCCCTGCTTTATTAGCTGGTCCAATTTCTCAGCCCTTGCCTCAAGTCCAAGCTCAGCCCCTATCCAATCAATCAATGAACTAGTAAAAAGGCTTTCATCAATAGAGTATATATTATTATAAATGTAATAACATAGTTCCTCAATAGAATAAGCCCTATAACCTATAACTGGCAGGACATATGGTCTATTTGTACTTTTGCCACTACATAGAATTAATTTTCCCATGTCTTATCCTCACTTTGCATTAAGTCAATAACTCCTTACAAATCCAGTATAAACTCAGCCACTTTACCTGTTGAAGGATAAATATCTCCAAATCCCATGTCTGTAATTGTAAGCTTTACTTGTAACTTATTAATACATACAATATTTATCTTAAGTCTAGTCATACGACTAGGTCTATCAGGTAGGTCTTGCAAAGGTATTCTTTCTCTAATTGTTTCCTTTGTCATAATATTTCGGAAAACCAGCTCCATATCTGAGGCCTCATCTAATATCACGTCTATATTACTACTTACCTCATACCAGGGCACTGCTGCATCAGTTATAAAAAGCTCTTTATTCATGCCATCCATATATACCCTAATAGCTATAGAGGATATAATCATATCATTATTAAGCAATATAATGTTACTAAGACTTTTATCTCCAGCCAACTCCTTTGCAGCATAGCAAGCACCCATGGTAAATAGGTTTTGTCCCATAAACACTCTACGACCCGCGCATAGGCTCCTTACCACATCCTCTGCCCAGCCTCCATCAAAACCCCTGCCCGTAAAATACAGGGTGGAAATTATTTGCTTATACAATACAGTATTAGCTATATTGTCAAGGGTAAAGCCTAAATCTACATTCCTACTATTTAATAAGGAGTAATTTAAAGTATCTGTAAAGTCCTTTTTCTCCATACCTGCAATCATGGGGCTAACTCTTCTATTGACGCTAATCCTATAAAACTCAAGTCCCTCTTCATTAAAATCAAACAATCCCACATCATTTAGCCAAAGCCCCTTGTCCTGGCTAAGGGCATAGTGCATAAAGCTACTTCCATGGCTAATAACTGTTGCCCTATCCTTATCTATCCCTAGCATGGATAAGGTTTCATATACCCCCTCAACAAGAGTCCCATCCATCTCATGAAGAGTGACTACTATCTGTGTGATTCTTTCAGTGGGAAAATGGTTTTTAGTAAGAGTTAAAGTCTTTCTAAAAAACTTCTCAAGCAGTGATACTGCACTATATGTTTGTTCAAAAATTTCTACCTCTTCATGATTCTTAAGCTTGCTCAATAGTCTATCAATTAATATACCTGACCCATCTCTAGCACAGTCAATAGCCTCCTGACCATAAACCCAATTCCTTGAATCTTTTATAACAGAAAGGGTAGTAGGAATAAGGGTGTTATCATCATCAATGACTGGACTTATTGGTATTGGTTCAAAGGTCTTATAGCTATAACAGCTTATCTGCGAATAATCATCACAAAGATCATATCCAACAATCAGTTTCCTAGGATTGTCCATTCTCATTCTCCCTCATATCATATAATGTAATCATATCACGCCCATTCATTAAGGTAAGGGCTCATAACACTTACTTATTATATACTCTCTTTCAATATAATCGGCCATCATATTTAGCAGACCTTGTTCATCCTGCATATCAAGCTTATTTATCATATTATTTATTCGCTTATATTTGGAATCCTCCTTGGAACTATTCATATCCTCAACCTTAAGTCTATACCTATCAGACACATTAATCTCCTGGTCCCATTCCTCTGTAACATAATATTCAAGCTCTTCATTGTAAAAAAGGATAAAACTCTTCATATGAAATCCTAATAATACATTGGGCATAAGCTCGGTTATAAACTCCTCATTATCATTAAGCAAGCGGTAATGTAGAAAAACTTGTTTTTTAGGGTTTGAATAGTATTCCACATAGGACCTATCAGTTATTCGGTCAGACAACTTAACTAGTCCCTTATATTTCTTAAAAAAAGAAAATATAATTCCCTGTCTTTCAAACTTATCTATATGATAAGAAATAAAGTTTTTTTCATTTTCACTTAAATCGCTAACCCCTGCATTATATTTTAGCCAAGCCAGTAAAGCAATTTTGTTTTCTTCATAATTCTGCTCCCTACGGACAATGGGAAAAAACCTATGGTCAATTTCCTCATTATGAACAAGGTATCTGTATGAATAATAAGTAATATAAGCGGCCACTAGTAAATGGTTAGTCACCTTACTGTAGTAATCAAAGAACACCTGAAAACCACCCTTATTATTACTCTCAGTAAATAGAATCTGTGTAAGTAGTCTCTCATCTAAATTATGAGTGTCCACATCAAAGTCTTTAGCTTGCTGCCATAAAACAAGCATGTCAGAACAAGGTCCATTATAATAATTCACCAGATAGCTTAGTATAGCATCATTATACTTTCCATGTGAAAAAATATAATAACAAAGATATACTAAGATATCCTCCTTTTTATCTATTCCTCCATTACTAATACACCCAGAGCAAAGCTTTAACAACCTCTTGATAGATATTCCCTCTATCCCAAAGCGTTTAAAAGCATCTAAAGCCTTTTCATAGTATCCACGTATAACCATATACTCTAGATATTTGATTCTATGACTTTCTTTTACCTTGGCTAAGTCTAGCTTTAAGAGATATTCTTCTAATAAGTCTGGATTATAGTTCTCATAATAGTGCTCTATTAGGGTTAATAAACATTCAATATAATAGGATTCTTTTAAACCAGAAACCGAAACAGCAAACCTTCTCAATTCTATAGAAGCCTCACTAACAACCCTATTTCTTTGGTAATGATCCAATAGATAAAGAAGTAGCTTAGGATGATGTTCATAATTCATTGACATTTCATGAAAATTTTCTGGCCCTAGCAAAGGTATTAACCTATAATCTACAGTGCTTACATAACGGTTACCATATGAGTCTATCAGAAAGATGTCAGCATCCTTGGTATAGACCTCTATATACGCTTTACCTTCTGTTAGAGATATGACTTCCTCTTCATCTAACTCCTTATGTACTATAGCCACGCTTACTATATTCGGATTATCACATTCTAGCTCATGAACAAATAAGACCTCTGGAAGATAGTCTGCATACAGCTTTTCCATACTGGGCTTATATTTAAAATGCTTATATAGTACTGCCATATTGGGACTTATCTTCTTAAGCTCTAGCTGTTTTTGAGTAAATACCTCCATCCGCTTATAATATAATTGATATATATCTTCATTGATCTTTTGATTGTTTATAATATTTGCATACAGATATGCTCTTTTTTTATCATTAAGCCTGCTATTATAGATAAAATAAATCAATAAGGATTGAGGTAGGGGCTCCATCCTATCTTCATTAACAGAATACATATAATACTCATATAATTCTGTTATCCGTAACTGGGCATTTACCCCTAAGCTATACCATTCAAAATACTTATTATCCCGTTTGAAGCCCTTTATAAGTAGGCTACAAATAACAGAAAGTATCTCATCCTTTTTATAAAGCTCATAGAGCCTCTTTAACCCTCTAAATACTATAGGCTGATAATTCTTCAATCTACCAGCTAGGTAAGTGTATTGAAGTATCAATTCCATGGTCAAGCAATCGTTCTTTATGCCAAAGTTCATAACCTGGATTTCAAAATCATTTAAATCACGTAAAAGATAGGGCTCTTTATTATATACACAGATAGCTTCATAATATAAAACAGGCGAGTGACAGCCTCCGTCAAAATGGTCTTTAATGTCCTTAAGCTTATAACTTATGTTTCTATCATATCGTTTGTCTGTATAAAGTAAAAACCAAAGAATACGTGGGTCATAGTTTCCACCCAAATAATAATGCTTTATAATGTCGGTAACATATAAAGTGGTTTCCTCATCTTTCTTAAAAAGGGCTTGTAGATAAAGATAAGCACAATAATAATATGCTGGACCGGTGGAAAGTACATGCTCTTGGTCTGATAATTCACTAATGAGTTTACTTGCAAGCCGCTTATTATCTGAAAGTATGGCAAGATGTAAGTTCACCAGTGTTTCTATAATCCTATCCTGAGATTTATCAATACCGGTAAGCCAGGTCTTAATCTCCTGTATATATCTTTCTATTTTAATTCTACCAATTCGAAAATCTAGATAGGATTTTGTAAAATCATACTTGAACTTCATCCTTTGGTCTAAAGGCTTAAGTTCGGCTGAAACTTTATTATGTTTTCTGCAAACCACATCTACAACAATGGTCTGATGAATAGTCTTTATCATTATCCTTCCATAATTGTTGCCAGGTCTTAAATCTTTAGCACTTATGACAAAGGATATACTGTGTTTGTTTCCTATAAAACGATCAGACCAAAGAAACTTTTGTTCAAGTAAGATAAAGGGAGTATTAGTACTGACCCTAATCTCTGCATAACCCCATTGGTCCTTTGTAAGGACAAGTTTGTCCATAATATCTTCTTGTATATCATATTCTAACTGAGTTTTATCGATATCAATGGTGATCTTTGCCTTTTTATTGACTGCAATTAAAAACTCTTCCAAGGCTTGACTGGTTGAAATGCTCTTTAATAAATTGTGATAAATGATATGAAATCTTTTGTCGTTTTTTAATATAACTCGCTCAAACTCATCTGACCGAAAAACCTTCTTAGCCTCTGTCCAATCCATTCTGGCAAGATTAGCAAACTCAAACAAATTCTTTATCTTACCTATAGATGTATGTATAGTAGGAGCATCCACAGTTATAGTAAAAGGTAGGAGAAACTCACCACAATCACTAAGTATAGTAATATTACCCTTAAGGATATCAGATGATTTTAAGTATGAAGCATCAAATCTATACATTATAAGATTCTCTTTCCCCTTAAAGACATCACTATCAAAGCTAAGCAATGGGTTGGAGGAGTAAAGAATTCCTTTTATAGTTCGATTATTACTATTAGCTATAGTAAAGCTTCCTTCAAACTGCTTACCTGCCTCCACACTAATCTCTATCTTCTCTATAGAAAGATTTAGTGTCGGAAGTTCATATTCAAATTCTCCTATTGCAAATTGTTCTATCTTTTCCTTCAAGTTATCACCTCATGAATGGGAATCATTGCATTTTATTTAAAAATCGCTATAATAAATACAAACATATGATAAAACTGAATAATCTTGCATTTTTCGGTCTTTTTTAACTATAATAATTATAATCTATTGAGGAGAAAAAATCTAGCCCTAGCCCATAGCTACTAAAAATATCAGCACTATTACTGACTTATAGTATTTTTCTCTTGAACTAATGAGGGGCAAGTATTAACATTAACAGAATAACTATATCTTTCTAGGAGGTAATCATGATAAACAGTACTAGCCATTTTCACGGTAGTGATTTAGAAACTATAGAACAGGTTTATAATATACAAAAAGATGACATAGTAAGCTTTGCTGATAATGTCAATCCCTTAGGAATTTCCCCCAAGCTTAGGGAAACCCTATCTGACCGTATAGATTCCATTATGACCTATCCTGACAGGGAATACACATCCTTAAGAAACAAAATAGCCAGCTATGTAAAGGCCCAAGTCCAAGACATTATAGTGGGAAACGGAGCAACAGAACTTATATCCCTCTTTATCCAAATTATAAAACCAAAAAAGGCCATGATTGTTGGACCTACCTATTCAGAATATGAACGTGAAGTTTCTCTTGGAGGCGGGTGCACCCTATATTATAGGTTGGAAGAGAAAAATGATTTTAAGATAGATATAGATGCCTTAGACAAGGAATTAAACTCTGATATAGATCTTTTGGTAATCTGTAATCCCAACAACCCTACATCAACTGCCATATCTAGGCCTGATATGAGAAGGATACTTGATATATGCAAGAAAAAAGGAATATTTGTCATGGTGGATGAAACCTATGTAGAATTTACAGAGGATATTCATAACATTAGTTCTATACCATTAACAAAACATTACAATAACATAGTAATTTTGAGGGGAATTTCAAAGTTTTTTGCAGCACCTGGACTCCGCCTTGGCTATGCAGTCTGTGGAAATACCGACCTAATTAAGGAAATGAATCAAAGAAAAAATCCATGGACTATTAATAGTCTAGCAGCTATTGCAGGAGAAATAATGTTTACTGATGAAGAATATATTGCTAAAACAAGACACTTGATTTCTACAGAGCGAGATAGGGTATATAGACTACTTATGGATTGTCCAGATATTAAGGTCTATAAACCCACTGCTAATTTTGTACTTGTTCAGATACTTAAAGATGATATCAACTCAATGGATATATTTGAAGCTAGTGTAAAAAAGGGCTACTTAATAAGAGATTGCTCAACTTTTCCTTTTTTAAGTGATAGGTTTTTCCGCTTTTGCTTCATGACACCCAAACAAAATGACAGCCTACTTAGCATTTTATTTGAATCCTTAAGCAAATAGAAATAAGATTAAAAGTTTATTAAACAGATAGGAATTCTATTGTTATTTATATGTAAATAACCTATAATTATGAAAATTAAATGCAACCCCACATAAGATAAACTAGGGCTGTTGAACATGCACAGTCCTTGATTTATTATGTAGATAATTTCGAAACTCACGAAAACCCTTGTTAATTTGTGCAAGTTAAACGAGGACCACAAGCAGGTACTCTGAGACCGTCGGTACTTAGCTGCCATACTTTGGTACCTTATGTACCGTTACGTGTCGAAGGTAGCAAAAGCGTGCCTGCCATGGTTTGTTAAACTTACACAAGATCATAAAAGTAGAGTTTAATAATTATCTATAGATTTTATTATGTGCAGAAAGGAAGATATATGCTAACAATATTGCGAAAACTAAAAAAATCTACAATTGCAATCTTATTTGTTATTATTTTATTATTTATACAGGCATACAGTGACCTGTCTCTGCCTGCATACACCTCTAATATAGTAAATATAGGTATTCTACAGGGTGGCATAGATAATACAGCCCCTGAGGTAATCAGGGCCTCCCAGCTAGACAAACTCTTATTATTTGTGGACCAAGAGAATAGGGATACTATCCTTTCACACTATAGCCTACTAGATAAGAGCAAACTTAGCCAAAAGGATTTAGACATCTATCTTGATAAATATCCCCTGTTAAGTGATGAAGCCCTATATATCTGGGATGGAAATCAAGAGGATATACTAAAGGATTTGCTTATTGAGCCCATTCTCATAAGCACCGCTCTGGAATATGGATTAGCTACAGGTGAAGAGTCAGATGAAACTCTTGAAAACATAGTGCCTCCTGAATTAGGATCAAGCGATATGGATATATTTACTATGCTAGAAAATATGTCTGACCAAGTTAGAAAACAAACAATCATTAAGATAAAAGATCAAATCAAACAGATGCCTGATTCCATCAAGGAACAGACCTTGGCCCATTATATAAAGGCAGAGTATGAATCTATAGGTGTAAATGTAGGACGTATTCAATCGAAGTATATTCTTATTATAGGACTTAAAATGCTAGGACTATCCTTACTTGCTATGGCCGCATCAATATTAGTAACCCTAGTATCATCTAGGATTGCCGCCCGTATGGGACGGGACCTTAGAAATGATGTCTTTAAAAAAGTCCTCTCATTTTCCAACAATGAGATGGATAAATTCTCTACCGCTTCCTTAATTACTAGGAGTACCAATGACATACAACAGATTCAGATGTCAGTTCTTATGATAATCCGTATAGTTGTTTATTCTCCTATACTTGCATTGGGTGGCATAATTAAAATTCTTAATACTAATTCATCAATGACCTGGACATTAGGGGTTGGTGTAGGAGCCGTATCCTCTGTAGTACTGCTTCTACTTATTGTGGCCATGCCTAAATTTAAGCTTATGCAAAAGTTGGTTGATAAGGTAAACCTTGCATTAAGGGAAGTGCTTACTGGATTACCAGTTATTCGCGCCTTTAGCAACGAGAAACATGAAGACAAGAGGTTTGACCAAGTAAATACAGACCTTACTAAGAACAGCCTTTTTATTGGTCGAGTCATGACCTTTATGATGCCCGCCCTTATGCTGATTATGAATTTAATATCCCTTCTAATCATATGGGTGGGAGCTGACAAGATTAATGCTGGCTCAATGCAAGTAGGAGATGTGATGGCATTTATACAATATACTATGCAGATAATAATGTCATTTTTAATGTTAACCATGGTATCCATCATATTACCAAGAGCCGCTGTATCAGCAAACCGAGTAAACGAAGTTCTTAATCAGGAACCCCAAATTCATGATCCAGAACAGGCACAAGCAATGGACTCTGATAAGAAGGGCCTACTTGAATTTAAGAATGTAAGTTTTCGTTATTCAAATGCCGAAGAGGATGTTCTTTCAGATATTAACTTCGTAGCAAGACCTGGTGAAATTACTGCAATTATTGGTAGCACCGGTAGTGGAAAAAGCACCTTAGCCAATCTTATTCCCAGATTCTATGACGTTACAGAAGGCCAAATCATTTTAAATGGTAGGGATATACGGAGCATTTCTCAACAGGACCTCAGAGAAAGACTGGGTTATGTACCACAAAAGGGAATACTTTTTTCAGGTACCATTGAATCAAATATAGGATTTGGCGTAAAAGATGCCTCAGCTGAAATTATAGAAAAGGCCGCAAAGATTGCACAAGCCAAGGATTTTATAGAGGAGAAAACCAGCAAGTATAAGGAACCTATCTCCCAAGGGGGAACCAATGTATCTGGGGGACAAAAACAAAGATTGTCTATTGCCAGAGCTATTGCTAAGGACCCTGAGATTTTCATCTTTGATGACAGCTTTTCAGCTCTTGATTATAAAACTGATAGTGATTTAAGAAAAGCCTTAAGTCAAGAGCTCACTGATAGTACGGTAATTATCATTGCTCAAAGAATTAGTACAATAATGAATGCTGACCAAATTCTAGTTCTGGATGCCGGTAAAATTGTAGGTAAGGGAAGCCATAAAAACCTATTAAAAGAATGTGAAGTATATAAACAGATAGCATCATCTCAATTATCAAAGGAGGAATTGGCTTATGAGTAATAAAGCACAAGGTCCCTCACAGACTAAACAAGGCCAAGGAAGAGGAAGTGGCCATGGCCCCGGAATGGGTGTACCTGTAGAAAAAGCCAAGGATTTTAAGGGTACCATGAAAAAGTTAATCGCACACCTTGGCGGATATAAATGGGGTTTTCTATTAGTACTAGTCTTTGCCATAGGTAGCACAATATTTACTATAGTTGGACCTACTATCCTTGGTAATGCTATAACTGAAATAGTAAATGGATTAATGGATAAAATCAATGGGGGAAAAGGAATTAACTTCAAAGCCCTAAGAGACATACTTCTTCTACTTTTAGGTCTCTATAGCCTATCCTCTTTGCTATCATTTGTTCAAGGCTTAATTACTACTGAAATTGCACAACGTGTATCCTATAATTTTAGAAAAAACATATTAAAGAAAATACACAGACTGCCTATGAACTATTTTGATACTATGACTCATGGAGAGATACTCTCAAGAGTTACTAACGATGTTGACACCCTAAGTCATAGCCTAAATCAAAGTCTAAGCCAATTTATTACCTCTATAGTAAGCATTGTTGGTATCTTTATTATGATGATTAGAATCAGTGTTCCCATGACGCTTTTTGCACTGCTGGTTATTCCTGCCTCGGCTGCTATAATGGCCTTAGTTGTTAAAAAGTCTCAGAAATATTTTAAGAAACAACAGGAGTATCTAGGCCATGTTAATGGGCTTGTAGAAGAGGTATATGGTGGACACAATATAGTCAAAGTCTTTAATAAGGAAGAAGATGTATTAAAGGAATTTGATGAGAAAAATAATACCCTGTATGAATCTGGATGGAAATCTCAATTTTTATCCGGACTTATGCACCCCATCATGCAATTTATAGGTAATATAGGTTACGTAGGTGTTGCTGTACTTGGTGGATATCTAACCGTAAAGGGTAAAATACAGATTGGGCAAATTCAATCCTTCTTTCAGTATATAAGGAACTTTACCTATCCTGTAACTCAGTTGGCACAGGTAGCAAATATGTTCCAATCAACTGCTGCTGCCGCCGAAAGAGTCTTTGAATTTATGGAAGCTGAAGAAGAAATAGCAGATACCGAGACTCCTATTACTACAGAGAATATTAAGGGAAATGTAGAATTTAAAAATGTAAGCTTTGGATATAACAAGGATAAAATAATAATAAATAACTTTAATACTAATGTATGCAATGGCAAAAAGGTTGCTATCGTAGGACCAACTGGAGCAGGTAAAACCACTATAGTTAAACTACTTATGAGGTTTTATGATGTAACAAGTGGTCAGATCCTAATTGATGGCCATGATATAAAAAATTATGACAGAAGTGACTTAAGAAGAATGTTTGGCATGGTATTACAGGATACATGGCTCTTTAATGGAAGTATAATGGATAATATACGCTATAGTAAGCTTGATGCTACTGATGAAGAGGTAATAAATGCTGCTAAGGCTGCACATGTTCATCACTTTATCAATACTCTGCCTGGTGGCTACGATATGGTATTGAACGAGGAAACCACAAATATATCACAGGGTCAGAAACAACTCTTAACTATAGCCCGAGCCATATTAGCAGATCCAAAGATGTTAATACTTGATGAAGCTACAAGCTCAGTTGATACCAGAACCGAAATCCTTATTCAAAAGGCTATGGATAACCTGATGAAGGGTAGAACTAGCTTTGTCATTGCCCATAGATTATCTACCATTAGGGATGCTGATATAATTCTTGTAATGAAGGATGGAGATATCGTAGAACAAGGAAACCATGAAGAACTACTTGCTAGGGGCGGCTTCTATGCAGAGCTATACAATTCCCAGTTTGACCATTCAGCATAATTCAAATAGTAGACTTCCTAGCATAAGCAAGTGAATATTATATTAATACATCTTTTGTGTAATAGGAGACACTTTCTATTACATAAAACAAATGCCAGATTGTACCGGTAGATACCGTCAATCTGGCATTTATGATCTATTAGACCAATAAATCTTATAATACAATCTCTATTCTGTTGCTTCTTAATATTTGTAGTTTTTTACGTAATCAAACTCATCCTGTATTTCCTGTGAAGGTTTCTTTGTAAACAATGATACAATCACAATCACCAGACAAGATAGAACAAATGCTGGAAACAGCTCATATATATCAAAATAACCTCCTAAAGGACGTATAAGTAGTTTCCATATAAATACCATGGCCCCTCCTGTTACCATACCTGCTATAGCACCAATTCTAGTTACTCTCTTCCAGAAGAGGGAGAACAACATAATTGGTCCAAAGGTGGCACCAAAGCCAGCCCAGGCAAAGGATACTACTGTAAAGATAACACTATTCTCATCCAATGCTATTATTGCAGCAATAACCGCAATTATGATTAATGTTATTCTTGACATAATAAGTACCTCTTTGTCTGTAGCATCCTTCTTAAGGATACCATGATAGATATTCTTAGAGAATGCTGATGCTGCAATCAAAAGATATGAATCCGAAGAACTTATGGTTGCAGCAAGAATTCCTGCCATTATAAGTCCAGCAAGAAGTGGCAAGAAGAAATTACTAGACAGTATTATAAATATACTCTCTGCGCTAGACTTAGTTAGTAATTCTGTTGGATATAGAATTCTACCTATAATACCAATAAATACAGCAGAAACCAGAGAAACTAAACACCAAACGGTTGCTACTCTTCTTGAAGTTTTAAGCTCATTAGGCTTCTCAATTGCCATGAATTTTAGAAGAACATGAGGCATACCAAAATAGCCTAGGCCCCAAGATA
>JAAYRC010000167.1 GCA_012518975.1 Clostridiales bacterium | reverse complement strand
TATAAGGGTGTATCTGAGCTTATTGAATTAAATGTATTATCTATAGACACAGTGGAATGTCCTATATGCAATAGGATATATGAAATGTCAACTAATATAAAAGGCTGTCCTGTATGTTCTGAGAGACTTGTTGGAATCGAGGCTTATCATACAAGTGGCTCAAATCTAGTTCAACTTGGAAGCAGACCAGATATAGGATTAGTCCTTATATATCTTGATGAACATAGGGAATTAGCATTGGAAGGGTACTCAATAGAGAATTATAACCCTTATGAGCTTGGGGTTCAGGAAGTAAGGATAGTATATAAGGAATTTATAGCCACCATTGAGGTTGAAGTAGTAGATATGCTTGACACTATAACCTGTCCTTATGGCCATGTTTACTATAAGGATGAGGGTGAGATTGAATCAGGCTGTCCCTTCTGCCATAGATACGAAGATAATAATAAACTAGTCTATTTTGATATTACATATAACAATGAAATATTAGAAAAAGTTTATTCAACAGGGGCCTATTATTTTCAAAAGGGTAATTACATTACAATTAAAGTTATAAAAAAGAATCAGTCATTCTTATACCAAGTGCAGACAAAGTTTTTTGCTAGCTCCACGCTAGGAAGGAAGAAAGAATATGTTTATGGTGGAGAGGTAGGGTAATTGTGAATAAGCCATGGTTATTAATAATTGATATATTTGCAGGGTTTCTGATTATCTTTATTGGGCTTGTCTTGTATTTTGGACTAAGGAGAGAGACTGTAATGAAATCCATGTATGAAGAAATAACTGAGGAGTTTATATCAAATGTAAAGAGAAGTGGTAAGATAACCATAGATGATTATGAGAAACACATGGAAAGAATGGGCATAGGAAACAGTCTCTTTAATATATCTTTTGAACATAGGTATACAATTTTTGAGCCTGAATATCGTTATAGGACATTGGCTGAGATTATTGAGGAGCAAAACAAGGCTTATCCAGGTAGCAATAATTATCATTATAAAGAAGTGGTAACAGAGAAACCTTATGTATATGATCCCATAAATGAAGGAGAACTAAGTAATGAAACAAATGAAAGTGTTATGAAAAAGTCAGAAACTATCCCCCCAGATCCTAATCATATTCATGGTGATGATTGCTATCAAGGAAAGAAGCATACACATGATAGTAGCTGTCCAAGAACATATCATGGGGTATCTAGTAAGACAATAGCCAGCTCAACTGATTTTGAATACCATAGTGGTTGTGGAGGTACTATGTATTATTATGCTTTTGTCACACAATGTAATAACTGCGGGGCTTATTTCAGTTACTCTCAGACAGGATGTAGTGGTAACTGTGGAACCTATCTATCTACAAGTAGTGGTGGTTGTTCATGCACTGGTTATTATACATATTCTTGTGGAAAGACTGGGGGAAGATATTATGATGATAATGGAAATGAAGTTGGTTTAAGCTGTAATAGCATAGTGGTTTCTCTAGCTCCCACCCATCCTATACAGACAGTTTATATCAAGGAACCTTTAATTACTACTGCAAGGGCCACATATATGGATGGTTCCATAAAAACGGTAGTATGTACAACGGAGTTTTCTACGTCAGTTCT
>JAAYRC010000028.1 GCA_012518975.1 Clostridiales bacterium | reverse complement strand
TTAAAGTGCAAAAGAATTGGCAAAAACATTTCAATTTTTTCGTTAATAATTCCATAAAGCTATTGTAATCATGGTAGTTGTTTAGTAAAATAGACTAAGAGGTTAAGTTGGATGATAACAAAGTTTGTTATTATTCTACTACTTACTAAATAATGTAATGGAGGAAAACGGTATGAAGGTTTACACTTCGGATAAGATCCGCAATGTTGTTTTGTTAGGCCACGGTAGCTGTGGCAAGACCACTCTGGTCGAAGCCATGGCGTACACAACCGGAATTATTAATCGTCAAGGTAGGGTGGAAGATGGGAATACAATCAGTGACTATGATAAAGAAGAGCAAAAAAGATTATTCTCCATAAGCACAACGATTGTACCTATCGAATACGAGGGGTATAAAATCAACTTTTTAGATACACCTGGTTATTTTGATTTTGTCGGCGAAGTAGAAGAAGCATTAGCAGTTGCAGATGCTGCTGTTATCGTTGTATCAGCCAAATCGGGGGTAGAGGTAGGTACGATGAAGGCCTGGGAGTTTTGTGAAAAGTATAACTTGCCCAGAATATTCTTTGTAACTGACATGGACGTGGACAATGCAAGCTTTAGAGAAGTAGTAGAGGAATTAACTGAACTATATGGTAAGAAGATTGCTCCTTTTCACGAGCCAATTAGAGAAAATGAGAAATTCGTAGGATTTGTTAATGTTGTAAAGATGGCTGGTAGAAGATTTACAACTGGTAGTGATTATGAGGAATGTGATATTCCAGAATATAGTATGGAAAACCTTTCGAAGTTTAGAGAGATTTTACTTGAGGCAGTAGCTGAAACAAGTGAAGAACTAATGGATAAATATTTTAGTGGTGAAGAATTTACTCAAGAGGAAATTTCTATGGCGCTTCGAACTAATGTTATAGATGGTTCTGTTGTACCAGTTCTTATGGGTTCTGGTGTTAATGCCCAGGGTACTTCAATGCTCTTGCAGGCAATTGAAAAATATTTCCCTGATCCCACAAAGTCTAAAATAAGCGGTAAGAATACCAAAACAGGAGAAGAGTTTTCTGCAGATTATGACTCTAGTAAGCCTTTTACTGCTAGGGTATTTAAGACAATTGTCGACCCATTTATAGGTAAGTTCTCTTTGTTTAAGGTGTGTTCAGGTGTGTTTAAGAATGACACCCCTCTATATAATGTGAACAAGGATGCAGAGGAGAAGACTAATAAGATTTATATTTTACGCGGTAAGGAACAAATGGAGGTTAATGAGCTTCATGCAGGAGATATTGGTGCTCTTGGTAAGCTTAATGATACAGTTACTGGTGATACTCTCGCCACTAAATCTACACCTATAGTATATGATCCTATCCAGGTATCAACTCCTTATACCTATCTTCGTTATAGGACTAAGAAAAAGGGCGACGATGAAAAGGTATCTCAGGCTCTTGCTAAGCTTATGGATGAAGATCTTACATTAAAGGTTGTTAATGATAATGAAAACCGTCAGGCTCTATTATACGGAATAGGTGAACAGCAACTAGATGTGGCAGTTAGTAAGCTCTTGTCTAGATATAAGGTTGAAATTGAAACCATGAAGCCAAGAGTGCCTTACCGCGAAACTGTTCGTAAGAAATCAAGTGTACGTGGCAGGCATAAGAAGCAATCTGGTGGCCATGGACAATATGGTGATGTTGTTATTGAATTTGAACCATCAGGTGATTTAGAGACAGCATTTGTATTTGAAGAAAAGATATTTGGTGGTGCTGTTCCTCGTAATTATTTTCCTGCAGTTGAAAAGGGTATTGCAGACAGCGTATTAAAGGGACCATTAGCTGGCTATCCAGTGGTTGGCCTAAAAGCGACATTGGTAGATGGTTCTTATCATCCTGTAGATTCATCAGAGATGGCATTCAGATTGGCAACGGTATTAGCATTTAAACAAGGTTTTATGGAGGCATCTCCAGTTCTCTTAGAGCCAATTGTATCCTTGAAGGTTGTTGTTCCTGACAAATTCACAGGTGATGTCATGGGTGACCTTAATAAGAGAAGGGGTCGTGTATTAGGAATGAACCCTGTAGATGGTAAGCAGGAGATTGTCGCAGATATTCCTTTATCAGAATTACATGGATACTCTACAGACCTTCGCTCTATGACAGGCGGTATTGGTGAATATTCCTATGAGTTCTCTAGATATGAGCAAGCACCTTCAGACGTACAGCAAAAGGTGATTGAGGATAACGAAAAAGAAGAGAATAGTGAATCCTAATAAATCAAATTAGTACAAGTAATAAGTGCTTATCTTGTAAAATGGGGTAATATTTGATACAATTATTCCATAATAAAGAGTATGATTTTAATGAATTTTTTGGATGAGACATCCAGTTACTTAAACGACGCGCTCCTGAATAATACCCTAGGGTATGTTTGGGAGCGAACGTTTTTGAAATACTATAACCTAGATTTGGAAAGGCGTATTATGGGTTTCTGGGAGATTCCATAATTAGGACATCTCCTAAATATAAATATCTAAAAAGGAGAATATATATGGAAAAGTTTTTTAAGCTTAAGGAAAGCGGAACGAATGTTTCAAGAGAGATTATTGCTGGTGCTACAACATTCTTTGCTATGGCTTACATTATCTTTGTAAACCCCCAGATGTTATCACAAGCAGGCGTACCTTATGGTGGCGTTTTTCTAGCCACAATTATTGCAGCTATTATAGGTACATTGGTTATGGGACTTTTTGCAAATGTACCCTACGCACAGGCACCTGGTATGGGACTAAATGCATTTTTTGTTTACACAGTAGTGTTTATGCTTGGGTTTACCTGGGAAGAAGCCTTAGCTATGGTATTCCTATGTGGAGCAATCAATATTTTAATTACCGTAACAAAAATTCGTAAATTAATAATTAAGGCCATTCCTGAAAGTCTTCAACATGCGATTGGTGGAGGTATTGGGGTATTTATCGCTTATATAGGAATAAAGAACGCTGGGCTTTTAAGATTTACATCCGATCCTGGCAAGAATATAGTATTGGACAGTGGTACAGTAATAGCAGATAGCAGTATAGTTCCAGAGTTAGTTGAGTTCAATAGCTGGGCAGTTATCTTATCTTTAGTTGGAATTATTATAACATTTCTTCTTTTAATAATGAAAGTAAAGGGAGCTATCTTTATTGGTATTATTCTCACAACATTAATCGGTATTCCTATGGGTATTGTGGATCTGTCTGTTATAGATTTTTCAACAGTAGGTGATTCTTTTAAAGGCTTAGGAACAACCTTTGGTGCTGCTTTTGGAAATCCTGGTATTCAATCCTTATTTTCTGATACATCAAAGCTACCTACAGTTATTATGACTATCTTTGCTTTCAGTCTATCCGATACTTTTGATACCATTGGAACCTTTATTGGAACCGGTAAAAGAACTGGTATATTTGATGAGGCTGATGAAAAGGCACTTCAGGAGAGTAGTGGTTTTAAATCCAAGATGGACAAGGCATTATTTGCAGATTCAATAGCAACTAGTATTGGTGCTGTTTTTGGAACTTCGAATACCACAACATATGTTGAAAGTGCTGCAGGTATTGAAGCAGGTGGACGTACTGGTTTAACCTCAGTTGTAACTGCTTTATTATTTGCATTGAGTATTCCTCTTTATCCTGTTGTAGGTATTGTACCTGTGCAAGCTACTGCACCAGCCTTAATCGCAGTTGGAATAATGATGCTAGCTTCATTTAAGGAAATTAATTGGCCAGATTTAGAGGAGGCAATTCCAGCTTTCTTTGCTACCATATTTATGGGATTTGCTTATAGTATTTCTACGGGTATTGCAGGAGGTTTCATATTCTTTTGCCTAGTTAAACTTGCTAAGGGTAAATCGAAGGAAATCACACCAGTATTATGGGTTGCTACAGCATTATTCATCTTAAACTTTGTTGTACTATCCATTCTTAAGTAGTAAAGCAAATAAGTAGTAAAAGATATTATTATTTAGGAGACTACTAATCTCCATAAAGCTCATCCATAAAAGTTCACCTACTATGATTGGTGTTTAGTAACTGGAATAAAGTCCACTTACATAATATAAATCATAGTAGGTGTTTTTATTGTTCTGCCAGAAGAAGAAAATTTGTTATTTCTATTGATTTATATATGGAAATACAGTATTATAAATAAGGTTAAAAAACTTTACACTTTAATAAATCTAATCAAAGGAGAAAGATATGGGAGAGAAAACACTACGCAAGAAAATCATACTTGGTCTTCAGCATGTATTGGCTATGTTTGGTGCAACTGTATTGGTGCCAGCATTGACAGGGCTTGATACATCAATCACACTATTTTGTGCAGGAACAGGAACCTTATTATTCCATTTGATAACAAAAAAGAAGGTTCCTGTTTTTTTAGGTTCAAGTTTTGCATTTATGGTGGGAATAATTGCAGTTATAGGTAACTCCAGAATAGGTGATCCTGATTTTCTTCCTAAACTGGCAGCAGTAAAGGGTGGTATTATTGTAGCAGGTCTGGTATATGTCGTTTTTGCATTTATAATTAAGCTTGTTGGCTATGAGAAGGTAAACAAATTACTACCTCCTATCGTAACAGGACCTATTATTATTGTTATCGGTTTGCGACTAAGCAGTGTTGCTATAAATAGCGCTTTCTATTTACAAGATGAGTTTGGAAATAGCTTCTTTAGTTTTAAGGCAGTCTTAGTTACTCTTGTTGTGTTGGCAGTTTGCGTTGGTATATCAGTTTTTGCTAAGGGCATATATAACTTGATGCCTATCCTATTTGCCATTATTGCCGGATATCTGGTATGTATTCCTTTGGGACTTGTGAATTTAGAACCTGTAAAGAATGCAGAGTTTTTTTCCTTTATGGATTCGAATATTATTGATCAATTATTATTACTTCCAAGCTTTAAACTGGATGCAATACTAGCAATAGCTCCAATAGCTTTAGTTACCTTGATTGAGCATGTGGGAGATGTAACTACTAATAGTGCTGTTTGTGGTAAGAACTTTATGGAGGATCCAGGAGTGCATAGGACGCTCATGGGAGATGGTATAGCAACTGCCTGGGCTGGATTGCTTGGTGGACCTGCAAATACTACTTATAGTGAGAATACAGGTGTTCTTGCAGTAACCAAGAATTATGACCCTGCTGTTATAAGAATAGCTGCCTGTATTGCTATAGTATTAGGAGTAATAGGTAAGTTTGGTGGTCTTGTTACTAGTATACCTGGGCCGGTAACTGGAGGAATAAGTATTGTATTATATGGAATGATATCTTCCGTTGGAGTTCGAATCCTAGTTAATTCTAAATTAAACTTTGGAAACAGTAGAAATCTAATGATTGCTGCAATTATCTTTGTGTTGGGAATTGGTTGTGATAGTATACCTATTACAGATACAGTAAGTATTTCAGGACTGGCTTTGGCTGCAATAGCAGGGATTATATTAGCTTTTGCACTACCTGTTGGCAAGGACAATGTTTTGGAATAAGAGGAATCCTAGAATAAATATTAACATTTAGACAAATATACCATTTCATAAAACCAAAGTGGAATCAGTGTTTAGGTTTTATGAAATGGTTTTTTCATTTTTCTTGGCACATGTAAGTCAATATGATATACTTTATAAGAAATAGCTGTAAAGATTATAGTTAATTTGGAGGATTGTTTTAATGAAAAGAATAGTTTTATTTTTTATAGTATTTTCATCAGTCTTTATGATGTTTGCTTGTGGTAAGTCTGATAAGCAATTTGCTGAGCCTGGGAAGGGAGAGACTGTTGCTGAAATTAAAATTATGGATTTTGGATCAATTTATGTTAGGTTTTTTAATAAAGAAGCGCCAAAAGCAGTTGAAAATTTTATTACTCATGCCAAGGATGGTTATTATGATGGTCTTACTTTTCATAGGATTATAGAGGATTTTATGATACAGGGTGGAGATCCAACGGGGACAGGTAGTGGTGGCCAAAGTATATGGGGGGATGATTTTGAAGACGAATTTGCAGAGAATTTACATCCTTACAGAGGAGCACTTTGCATGGCCAATTCGGGCCCAAATACTAATGGTAGCCAGTTCTTTATTGTCCAAACAGAAAAGACCTATGATAAGAGTGAGCTTGATATGATATCTATGTATTATGGTATAGAGTTTAATGATGATGCAATTAGGAAATATAAAGAAGTTGGTGGCACTCCCTGGCTATATAAATCTCATACAGTATTTGGACAGGTATATGAGGGCTACGATATCCTAGACGCAGTAGCTAAGGTTGAAAAGATAGATGAACAAGCAGGAATTCCTGCAGAGCAAATAATTATTGAATCAATTAATATATTTGAATATGAGTAATAGATTATGTTTGGTAACATCGGAGGGAGGTAATAGATTTGAAGGTATCCACAAAGGGTAGATATGGTCTACGTGCTATGATTGACTTATCACTTTACTCAAAAAATGAGCTTGTACCATTAGCAAGTATAGCAGAAAGACAGGATATATCCAAAAGTTATTTGGAGCAGGTGTTTTCAGCCCTTCGAAAAGCAGGATTGGTAAAAAGTATTAAAGGGGCTCAAGGAGGCTATAGCCTGTCCACAGGACCAGAGGATATTACTGTGGGTATGATACTTCGTGCCTTGGAGGGAGACTTATCAGTTGTTCCCATGGAGGATGGGGTTATTAGCAATCGTATAGAGAGTTATATAAGAGAAAATGTATGGAATAAGATAGATGATAAGGTGTTTGCATTTGTTAATAAGCTTACTTTAAAAGATATTACGGATGACTATTTGAAGAAAGATTCTAGTCCTATGTATTATATATAGTTAAACATTACTTTGAATAAGAATAATATTAAAGGATAAGTCCCCTTGGACTTATCCTTTTTCATGTAATAGAAACTTAATCCTATTACATGATATATGCTTCGCTAAGGATGCTCGCTCACGGAAAACCCTTTCTTAATCGTCCAGAATGGGAGTGGGTCATAGTGGATTGGAATCAATTAATATGGCGGGCCGGCATTTCATCTGGAATATTTGGTGTAGCGCTTGCAGGGTCAGGTTGTACTATTTCTGGAGTTCTAGTATGAGCCCTATCCTTATTCTTATCCCTTCCTGTATCAAGAGACTCATCATTCTTAACACCAGTTCTTTTTGTTGGTGTGGCATTATTATCATTAATCTTATCCATAAAAATCACCTTTCATTATAAAGTTTATATGTCATCTACTATATATTTTTAGTCAATTTATAATTTTTATTCGATAATTAGGAAAAATTTTATTAAAAAACGGATGATAAGAAGTTATAATTAATATTTTTGTAACATTATTTTAAAAAATATGAAACAAAACAACCTGGATATTGTAGCTGTAATTTTATAAAGTTCAGGGGTCACTCATAAGGCCTTGCAATTTATAGCAAATAAGCATATATCCTGTATTTATTGATTATAATGAGGTTAGTAAAGGAATTATCATGTAATTTTTAAGGCATAATATAGAAAAATTAATGGTAAAAAACATAAGAATTATCCCATTAATTAGGCAAAATACCAGTTTTCAGCGCTTGAAGATGATATTCTACTATGGTAGCCTTAAGAAGCAGCGAGATAAACACCAAAATGGAGGTATAAAGTATGAGAATAATAATTGTAACCTTATGTACAATGGCACTGTCAGTTGCTGGTACAATCGGAGCTAATCAACTTGCATCTAATGAAAAACCAGTTATAGATAGAGCTGTGGAGCAAATCGACTTAATACAAGATTCTGAAGTAGTGGAGGATAGAGAGAATCTACCTACAGATGTAGAATATATAGAAGAAAGCAAGAAAAATGAAGATACTGCATTCGAAGTAGAAGTAGATCCCCCTGAAGCAGAAGATATAATAGAGGAGTCTACAGTAAGCACAAAGGAAGAAAAAGATATAAAGGAAGATAAGAAGGATAATAAAGCCACGGTAAAAACTAATGATAAGATAGAGAAGAAAAAAACTACTAATAAACAGGCAAGTAAGAAAAAAATTAAAGTTGAAAATAATAAAACAAATAGTAATACTTTAAGTACTTCTACAAGTAAGGATAGAAAAAATAATGCTTCTGATTATACAAATGGCTTTAAGTCTAATTCTAGTAACATAAATGTAAATAAGAATATAGATTTTTCTAATTGTAACTCAACAGAAGAAGTGGTTGAAAAGCTTCAAAAGTACGGGTATAAGAATATCAATATAAATAATATTAATAAGATCAGTTCCTTAAAGGACGTTCTTTCAATGGTAGGAGAGAAGGGAAGCCAGGAGAAGACCTATAAGCCTCAGCCAACGAAAGTTCCTACAAAGGCCCCTACAAAGCCTTCAAAAACTGAAACATCACCATCCACTGATGTATCAGGCAGTAATCAAAGTTTTGCGGACGAGGTATTAAGACTTGTAAATATTGAGCGATCTAAGGCGGGATTGTCTTCACTGACTACAAATTCAAGTTTAAAAGCAGCTGCTGACAAGCGTGCACAAGAAACTAAGGTATCCTTTTCACACACAAGACCTAATGGAAGTAAATTCTCAAGTGTTTTTAAGGAGTACGGTGTTTCATATAGGACAGCTGGTGAGAATATAGCCTATGGTCAACGTTCACCACAGGAGGTAGTTAAGGGATGGATGAATTCACCTGGACATAGGGCAAACATCCTCAATGGTAGTTTTGGTAAAATCGGAATAGGTGTATATCAGTCAAATGGTGTTATCTATTGGTCACAGTTGTTTACAGACTAAGAATATTAAATTTTAATAGTAAAACTAATTAGTATAAGATTAGGCTGTCCCAAACCATAATATTGGGACAGTCTTTTTTATGTAATTGAAAGTTGGAATTATTACATAAAAACGGTCCCATAGTAAGAAGATTCACATTAGGATCCCACATCATACAATCGGTAATAGCCTTGCGGAAAACCACATACTGGGCAAGTAAGCGGAGCGCATAGGCCACTCATGATATTACCACACTGCATACATATCCATAGTTGTGGTTGGTCTTTGCAAAAGACCTCGTTTCGTAGAACATTATTTAAATGCGTTTCTAATTGAAGGCCGTGATTGCTGTCGATATTAGCAATACCATTGAAGAGGGATTCGATTTCAAAATAACCTTCTTCATTGGCGATACGAGCATATTCACGATAAAACTGGTTTGCAGTATCGTATTCTGCTTCTGTTGCTGATGCCAAGGCTTGTTGGGTATTAGGAAGACTTCCTTCATTAAGTCGCCTTAACCATATTCTTGCATGTTCCTTATTGTTTCTCTGGAAAGTATCAAAAACATTTCCTATCTGACGGTAACCTTCCTGTCTGGCAATATCTCCATATATTGAAAATAAAGTACTAAGGACAAGCTCTCTTTCATATGCGTTTTGTAGGTTTGCATATGTTCTGCTTTGTTGAAAATCCATGTTATCTCCTTTCGGGCTCATTTAAAAATATGTAGATCTCTATTGTATTCTTGGGCTAGCTATTTCACAATCAAGTCGTTTAGTCAGACCAGTAGTTTGAGATATTTTCCATAAGTAATAGCATTCTTCCCTTACCATATGATCTGCCATTAGAGGAAATAGGGTTCCTAGTATACGGCCATTTATTCTTTCATCTCTAAGGTCCTCTAAGAAAGTCTTGAAGGAAGTAATTGTTTTTTCAACTTGTTGGTTTAGTTTATTTAAGGAAGGGAAATTATCAAGCTGAGTTCGCAAAAACCCCTTCATGATATTAGCTTTAATAAAAAGATCTGTAAATTCCATTTCATAAGATATACTTTTGTTAATCATGTCCTTTTCAATAAAGTCTAAATTAGCAGTAAGAGACCCTGCATGGCCCATTGCATCATTTAACCAGATTAAGTGGTAATGGATGGGGCTGGATATCAGATTGTCTTTTGTACTAAGGGCATATAAGATGTTCATATATTCCTCTAGTTCATTCAACATATCATTGATAAATGAGGAGCTTAAGTGAATTTTGATTTTAGAGTTTAGGGTTAAGGAAAGTAGTATGAGTTTAAAATCTTTGAACTGTAGTAATAGGTGATATGCCTGTTTGTTTATTATCTCAAGTTCCTTTTCTGTAGTTAGGTCTCTGCTTTGCTCAAGAAGTTGATCGAAGCCTATGATAAAGTCTTGTGCTCTTTGTAGGTATTCAACTTCATTGGCAGCAAGTGAGAAAAATATAAATCTTGAATGGTCTCCCATAATCTGAAGCCAGAATTGATGTTCTAGTAAGATTGTGTTATAAGTATGAGAATCCCCCATATATACCTCCTATTTAATTCTTTCTCTTAATGTATATGCTTGCAAAAACAAAAATAGAGAAGAAGCGGTGGTTTTATTTACCAGATAAAAAGTTGAAACTATAATACTACTAGTTCCGTCTAATATTTATAGAAGCAAGTAAACGCAAATAATAGACTGGAGGATATATATGATTAGAAAAAACTTATTAAAAGCAGCTACATTGGGCTTATGTATGTCGGCCTTAATTACAGGGGCTAGTAAGACTGGGATTGCTTTTGCAAATGAATTAGGAGCGGGCTCATTACCTTCTTATGGTGGAACTACTGTATCTGTGAATAGTGACCTATATGAAAAGCAAAAGGAGATAGATTCGTACTTATTCGGACTTTCTTCTGAGAAAAATGATAAATTGGCCTTTGATATTATATATACTGGAGTATCTGATACTTATGTTGAAGTTGGTATTAACCCATATAGCAAGGAAAATGCAGACTCTTTATATAGGATTTTTGGTAAGGAGTTAGTTAAGGTAGTGGGCCATGAAGATGTGATTCTATATACTAGTCCTGAGGAGGCTATGAACATTTCTGAACCGGTAGCAGCCGATAATGCATCATCTGTGGTTATGGATATGGGCGAGGATGCACCAATCTCTGATATAGCTACAGATATGAAATTAATCGATGAAACAGATGAGAGGGATAAAAGAGACTATATGGTTGATGATGGTAGGGACATTGGTATTCAAATAGAATCTATAGATGAGCCTGGCTTAGATGGTATTGAGATAGATGCGGTAATATCTGACACCATATCACAGACCGGCCTTGTAGATGACCTAACCTATGATGATAATCTAGAAACTGAAGGTGAATTATTAAACTCCACCCAGGCTGATATAGTAGAGGTTACATCAGCTAAGGATATAGAAACTGATGATAAGGGACTGCCCGCTGCTAGCATAGTAGTAATAGTTGTAGGAGGACTAGCGATTATAGGAGGAACTGTTGCTAGCTTACTAAAAAAGAAATCAGAAATAAAAGATAAATAGTATAAGTGATGTAGCCGGTGGAAAGCATATTAATTTCATTGGCTCTTCATTTATATATTATTATACATATTTACAAAATATGTATAATAATAGTATAATATATAATAGTATTGATGATATGCCATCATCCTATAAATTATAGTTTAAAATGCAACAGATGGGGAAAATTATTAATATGGTTAGGATTTTACTTAGAGTAACCTCATAGAAAGAAGGAAATATCATGGAAGTCAAGGTATATGAAAATGCTAACGCTTATTTATTGGACAACAAGGCAATGCTTTTGGAACGGGAGGCATCTAGTCAATTAGTATTGTATGATGCATACCAAGCAAGTCAGAGAACAGAGTCCATAAAGAGCCTGTTTGGTGTTGTGATGGACGAGGGTTCAATTATATTACATTTTAGTAATGTTCCATCTCGTAATCTATCAATCTATATTCAAAATGATTACATGGATATTCTCGAGGCGGCAAGGTTTTTAGCGGACTATATTAGCAAAAACCATATACTGTTAGAAGGATTGAATGCAAAGGAAGAGGTGTGTAAGGCCTTTATAGAACAATATGAAAAAACTGTTGAAGGTACCTTTATAAAAAGAATGGCAATGGATATCATGGAGATAAGACAGGTAAATGAAATAAAACATATAGAAGGTACAACAAGGCTAGCAATTCCTAATGAGGTGAAGCTGTTAACTGATTGGATGGTTCAATTTCAGATTGAAGCATTGGCTAAGGAAATTGATTATGAATCTGCAATTGTTAAGATTAGTAGATTAATTAATTATAATAAGCTATATGTGTTTGAAAACCCTGATGAAACAGTGGTATCCATGGCTGCAACTACAAGAGAGCTTGTTCATGGGATTGCTATTAGCTATGTATATACACCTGAGGAATATAGAGGTATGGGATATGCAGTTGCTAATATATATAATATCAGCAAAAACTACCTAGAAGAAGGCTATGAATTCTGTACCCTATTTGTTGATAAGGATAATGTGCTATCAAAATGCGCTTATGAAAAGGTTGGTTACAGTATATTAGATAATATATATGAATTTAAACTACTTCAGTGATGTCTACAGATATTACTGGAGTATACATAGTAGATGAGCTCGATTTTAATAAATCGAGCTTTTTGCTTTTCGCAAAAGCTAAGTAAATGTTTAATACTTGAGATTAACAGATGGCAACTATTGATTTTAGCTTTTGTGAATAGTAAAATCAAAAGAAGAGGAAATGTATAAGATTTGATAGATATTTATTATAGATATTAATTCACACTTTAGTCATAGGTATTTGTTAATATGATTATGAAAAAAATAGGAGGTGCCAAATGGAAAAGCTTAAAATATTAGTCGTTGATGATGAAAGTAGGATGAGAAAGCTTGTTAAAGATTTCTTAGTAAGGAGTAATTATGAAGTTGTTGAAGCTGAAAATGGTGAGCAGGCCCTAGATATTTTTTTCTCTAATAAGGGTATAGCACTTATTATTCTAGATATAATGATGCCTAAGCTAGATGGATGGCAGGTTTGTAGAGAAATAAGGCAGTATTCGGATGTGCCAATTATAATGTTAACAGCCAAGAGTGATGAAAAGGATGAGCTTCTAGGCTTTGAGCTAGGAGTTGATGAATATATATCAAAGCCCTTCAGTCCTAAGATACTAGTGGCTAGGGTAGAGGCTGTACTTCG
>JAAYRC010000166.1 GCA_012518975.1 Clostridiales bacterium | reverse complement strand
TTAAGCCCTATCTTTCGAAAAAAGATAGGGCTTAAATTATTCTGTTATTTACTCAAATGAAAATTCAAATTTTTCTTTACCTGTAATTTGGAATGGGCCAGGAACACCACTATCTCCCCTTTGCTTTCCAAAAAAGTCTGAGTCAAAATAATAGGGGCTACCATCAGCTTGCTCAAAAAGCTGTTCAGTATGGTATCCAAATCCAAGCTTATCTGTAGTAATAATATCTGCAGCATTATCAATAAGAAGCTCTGGCTTACTTACTTCAATTACAATTTTTTTCTTTTCCCTGTCAATTGTAAATTCAATAGCCGAATCATCTTCATATAATTTAGGATTATTCTCCTTTATGTATGCTAATGCCCTATTGAAATATATATTATTCTCCATATATACCGCAAGGGGCGAATTGGCCGAAAGACTGGCATAAGCTGGTTTAGCAGCTTCATCATCATCCTTATTATCTGATTTTTCCTCTTGAGGCTTTGGAGGCTTCCCTCCTGACATAAACATTTTCTTCATTCTTTCCCATGGCTTTTCATCATCCGGTCCTGGACAATGATTATAAACAGCTGTCCCTACAGGATATGATAAGAATGCTGCTGAAAAAGGTGTTATGTCTTCAGGCTTTAAAATATCATTACCAAAAAAGCTCTCATGATATGGCTCATCTGACCGACTATCCCCTTTTTCACGGAGGAAAATATTATTGTAATACCTATCATCTCCTCCTGTAAACCTAGTCATACCTGCAACTGCTGTACTATGTGGTACATGATAAGGAGTATGCCTATTTAATTCATTAGCTACAGAAATTGTTCCTGCAAATAAGTTATGAACAAGAGCACAGCTATGACTAAGGGTTTTGAATGCATGGCCAGAAAGCATAATATTATGATCTAGCATAGTAGGACCATGACTTACCTCTACCATAATATCTTCACTATCATGTCCAAACAATACATTGTTGCAGACTCTGGTTCCCTGAGCCTGCCAATCCAACCAGATACCCCTAAAGGAATCATGAATTATATTATTACGAATAACCGTATCTATGGCAGCATGAAGCTTAATTCCTGCAACCTCAGCCCCTTCAAATTCTCTTTTGTGCCTAATGTTATATATATGATTATTCTCTATCAAACTAAATGCACAGCCTAGATGGCCTATTATTCCACCTTGTCCACAATTATATATCCGGTTACCTCGTACAATGTGACTACCTATATTATCCTTGTTCCAACCTATATTTAAAGCTCTAAATATAACCTCTTGCTCTCTTTGGTGGCCCATCTTGGTAAATAAAGTTGTCCATTCATTTTGTCCGGTACTCTCCTCTTTCCCAAGACTTATACCACTACATTTTGAATCACTAATGATATTATTTTCTATAACCCAACCTTTACTCCAATGAGGTCCTATAAGACCTTCTTGTAGTGCCGTTGGTGGTGCCCACTGGGTAGCTGCCTGTCTCATTGTAAAGCCACGGACAGTTATATAGTTCCTACCTGGGTTCTCAGGCCAAAAGCAGAATCTTCGTACATTAATCTCTACATTACCATTCCTAGGGTCTTCTCCATGAAAATTAGCATAAATTGTAGTATTATCATCATCAACTTCTACACACCAAGTATATACAGAGAATTCTGGCTCAAAGGAGGTTTTTGATTTTTTAGGCTTGCGTACATCTTCGATATCTTCCACCTCATACATAGAACGACCATTAAGATATACGTCTCCTAAGTGAAACACCCTATCTATTGTAAATAACCAGTCTCCAAATAATTTCTCATTATATGGGTTGAAATCGCCAAAAAATTTATTACTTATTACAGTCTTCCATATATGGCCGTCCTTTTCCCAGTCTGTAATAAGCTCAGCACCTGATATAACCACATTCTCGCCTTCAGCGGCTTGATAGATAATGGGCTGGGAAGAAGTTCCACCACATTTGGGGTTTACCCATTCCCTATAAACACCTTCATGAACTGTAATAACATCGCCGGGTCTGGCCACGTAAGCAGCCTTGCCGATGGTTAAAAACGGCTGTTCTTCTGTACCTGGATTTAGGTTGCTACCAGTCTTCTTAACATGATAATTCATGACATCCATTCCTCTCGTCTCATATTGTATAATCATTTTATATTAGTACTAATAGGAAGTCAAATTTCTGACATGGGAACCCATACTACCATGGGATATCTTTACAGACATGCTATATGATGAAAATTATTTTGTATTTGGTTTTACAGCTATGGGGATACAGTTACTTATAATTGCATTTATGCTTATATATAATCTTAGAAAGAAACGAAGGCGTAGACGAGCCTGGGCTGTCAAAACAGGCCAAGATGATAATACAGAGGCATCTATACCTACAATTGCTATGATTACACCCATTATTCCCACTGCTTTGGCTATATTTTTTGGCTGGCAGGCTATACCCGCATTTATAGTCGGCTCTGTATTTGGACTTGCAGTCTGTGGTAAATTACCTAGCTTTGGACAGGCTGCTAGAACAATCTCAAGAACCTTCTATGATGGTGTAGTAGATGTTGCAAGCTTATTAGGTTTTTTATTTGTTCTCCCTATGTTTAATAAAATATCTGGAGTGGCAGCTCCATTCTTTGAAGCAATACTAGGTGGTATTATGCCAAAATCCACCTTAGTACTTTGTATTATTTTTGCCCTAGTAGCTCCCTTTGGTTTGTTTCGCGGACCCTTAACTATCTTTGGTGCCGGCGCTGCTACTGTTGGAGTTCTAAATGCCATAGGTAGTTTTACAACCCCCTTCCTATTTACCCTAATGTATGTACCAACTATTACTATGAACCTATCTGTATGTCCTACACAGTCCTGGAACCTATGGGCACTAAATTACAGTAAGGTTTCAGTAAAAGAATTTATGAAAACTGGTGTTATATGGGCTTGGATTATAAATATTATTAACACGGTTTTACTATACTTATTATTCGGCTAGGAGGTATAAATTATGTCAAATAGGAAAATACGGGTCGGCATAGATGTTGGTGGTACACATACTAAAGCAGTTGCTATAGATGATGCTACTTATGAGATTATAGGAATTGGTTCGGTAAAAACCACTCATGATAGTAAAC
>JAAYRC010000165.1 GCA_012518975.1 Clostridiales bacterium | reverse complement strand
TAAAGAATTAATCGATGAAAATAATAAGAAATTAGCCCTTAGACTTAGATATATAGATAATTCAAAGAATAAAAAATTATAACTTATATCTATTAAACTCTTCAAGTATCAAGCTTGTGCTTATGATACATAAATTTCAATCACATGTCAATATATTCCTTTTAAATCAGTTTCTTTTTGTCTTCTTGAACAAAAATTCTTCATTCAAACAGATGTAATGCACAAAACATTTTAAATAGAGTAGTAATAAGCAAGGCCATATAACAATATAAATCCAGGTAGTCCTAATAAACCATTTGATAAGATTGTAAACTCATTTACACCAACCCTTATCTGATAACCAACTATGGCAAGTAAAAAATCAAACAAATATATAGCTGCTGTACCTACACATGCCCGTAGTAAGAAATCTACAATCAAATCTGGCCTCTTTTTAGCAACACAAACTATAATTAAGACTAAACATATAACAATAATTACAGCCAATATAATACTCTCCATATGGTCACCCCAACTACTAATATTAATAAAATTTACTAAAACAACAAAAAGAGCCTTGCTACAAAATATCAATAATACAACCTATAATATATATATATTAATAATATCCAAATTATTCTACTAAAAAGAATAATTGGTTATTAATTTGACTATACTATAAAAAACACTAGGGATGTGATAGCAAAATGAAACTGTTTTCCAGAAAAAAACGCCCCACTGAAGATCTTTTAATAAAAGAAATTAACAAAACTAAAAATGCCTTGGAAGCAGCATACTCACAATTTGAATATGTGGTTGATCCTGATTTAATTGATAGTTGTATCTATGAGATGAATGCTATACAAAACAGATATAAATACTTAATAAAACTTGCTAAGGCCTCCGAAAAAACCTATATAGAAACAAAACTATAAAAGCTTATATTTTCAAAAAGGAACAGGTAATCCCCTAATCTATAGATTACCTGTTCCTTTTCTTCTTTTGTTTTTTATTGTTTTATCTAATATGTGCTTTAAGAATCTTTTGTACTTAATAGACTCTTATGTACTTTAATATATCCATAACATATTTGCTTTACTATCTTTGGTTTTTTGAATGACTTGATTTTATCACTAGTAAATGGCTTTATGCAATAAACCCTCGGTTTTTATTGTTAGGATCAATAAATGTCTCATTTAAAGACCCCTTTCCGTAGGTTAAGCCCGCGTATAATCGCTGAGTATTGCGCATCATTGGACCGCTATTATCAGCTTTACTCACTCCCTCGAATCCCGTTAACAGCTTATTAATAATCTCCTTTGCAATTTGAAGTGTCTGTGGATTTTGTTTTACAATGGCTGTTATAATGTGCTTGTTAGTATATAAGTATAGGCTAAGTAAGTCATATGATATCTTATAACTATAATCTAGGGCTGACATAAGCTCGCTAACATATCTTTGTGCTCCCTTAAGCTCATGATCATAGGTTTTTAGGTCATTATCCATATAAGACCTCTCAGCCTCATCAATTTTTGCTAGGATCATCTCATACATTATTACTACCAATTCACTTCTAGATGCCTGGGTAATTCGGGTTGCAAAGGATTGAATTGCTTCTTTTTTCATAAAATATTACCTCCACATACCTGGCTACACATACTCTCAATTATTAAGACTACTAATGAAAGTAAATGATGTTTATTATTGCTGTAACAATGACAGGATGTTCTGCGGTCTCATATTTGCTTGAGCAAGCATGGAAACACCTGCTTGAGCAAGTACATTCTTCTGGGTATATTCTGCCAT
>JAAYRC010000164.1 GCA_012518975.1 Clostridiales bacterium | reverse complement strand
CAATTATCATAGAATTTACTTTAAAAGTAAGCCTTTTTATGTTATAATAGAAGTGATGTGCATAATAAAACTTAAGGAGCTTACGCAATGAATATTGCTTATTTTTTAAAAACAAAGGCAGAGGTGTCTTATCTAATGGAGGATTTCACTCTGCGTCAAGGACTTGAAAAGATGCGTAATCACGGGCATACAGCTATTCCAGTATTATCCCGTGATGATAAATATATTGGAACTATCAGTGAAGGGGATTTCCTATGGTTTCTGATTGATGATAGAAGGGATCAGTTACATAAGACCAATATGAAAAGCATTGAGGATATCAAGATTAAGGATATCTTCAAGAAGGGTAAGAATCCTAGTGTGAGAATAACTGCCACTATGGATGAGATGATGATGAGGGCAATGGATCAAAACTTTATCCCCGTGGTAGATGATAGAGATTACTTTATTGGAATAATTACACGTAAGGACATTATGCGTTATATTAATTCCAAGTTAAAAGAGGATTCTGATTTGCTAGAAGATGAGTTTGTCAATTGAAAGAATAAAAAGTATTAAAGATATCAAAACTAGATTAATATGGGCATGAAAGTGCTTTATATAGACAGAAAGGTAAAAAGCATGGAAAATATAGTATTGGTTGGAATGCCTGGAGCAGGAAAAAGTACCGTTGGTGTTATTCTTGCAAAGGTATTGGGTATGAATTTTATTGATTCCGATTTGCTGATTCAAGACCAGGAGGGAAGTCTCCTTAAGGATATTATTAAGAAACAGGGTCTACAGGGATATATAAAAATAGAAAATCAAGTTAATAGGGATATTTCTGTAGAAAACACTGTAATTGCTACAGGAGGTAGTGTAGTCTATTGTCCTGAGGCTATGGAACATTTTCGTGAGACATCAAAGGTGGTTTATATAAAGCTAAGCTTTAATACCATAAATAAAAGGGTTGGTAACATCAAGCAACGAGGTGTTGTGCTTCGAGACGGGCAGACTTTATATGACCTATACAAGGAGCGGACTCCCCTATATGAAAAATATGCACATATCATAGTTGATGCAGAGGGGCTTGGAATTGAAGACCTTATGGAGAGGATATGTATGGAGGTAAGGGATAGATAGGGTAAAAAGATAATGTGACTTTTTGCTGTGATTAATCACCTATAATTGTCTTATATATGAAACAAGTTGAAAGATGGAGAAGCTACTTACTGTACGCTGAAAAAAGCATTTCTAATCAATTGATATTAGAAAAGTATAATTCCTATAAAGACATGCTTTTCCAAATAGCTTTTTCGTATTTAGGCAATAAGTATGATTGTGAAGATGTGACAATTGGAAACGGACATCTTATGATTGAATTTGTAGGATTTGATGTTAGTACTACCCTAATGGATTAACATTAGGGTGGTTTTCTATTTGTACATAAAAACGATTGAAACAAGTTATTGTTTCATATAATATTATAGGGTAGAATATTTAGGTAAGTGAATTCAATACTAATTGAGTTTAAATTCATGTAAATGCCTAAAGTGTATAAAGTGGAGGTTGTTATGAAGATATTGGTAGACGCGGATGCTTGTCCTGTTAAAGATATAATTGAAGAAGTTGCCAAGCAAAATAACATACCTGTTTATATGTTTATAGATACTAGTCATATATTAAGCTCAGATTATAGTAAGGTTATTGTTGTCAGTAAGGCTCCTGATGCGGTAGATTTTGCACTTCTTAATCATACTAGTAAGGGGGATATAGTTGTTACGCAGGATTATGGTGTTGCAGCTATGGCTCTTGGAAAGGGTGCCTATGCTATACACCATAATGGAAGAGAGTATCTTGATGGGACAATTGATAGGATGCTAATGGAAAGGCATATGGCAAGGGAGCTACGACGAACCAAGGGCCGTATAAAGGGAAATATGAAAAAGCGGTCTAAGGCTGAGGATGTAACTTTTCGAGGGTCCTTATATCAATTATGTAATAAAGCAAAAGAAAACAAGGCCAAATAAAGATAAAGAAGAGTAATTGTACTCAATAAAAATACAACAAGAGGTAGATGAAATGCTTAAGTTAGCTAGATACTTAAAATACTTTAAAAAGGAAGTGACTATAGGTCCATTCTTTAAACTGCTTGAGGCGGTGTTTGAACTAATTGTGCCACTAGTCATGGCATCAATTGTAGATATAGGTATAAAAAACAGAGATTCAGCTTACGTGGTCCAGAGAGGAGGAATTATAGTTCTTCTTGGCTTAATGGGGCTTATATTTGCCTATATATGTCAATATTCTGCAGCTAAGGCTTCTCAAGGCTTTGGAACCATGGTTAGAAATGATTTGTATGCCCATATTAACAGCTTGTCCCACGCTGAGCTTGATAAACTAGGGACAAACTCCCTAATCACTATTCTTACTAATGACATAAATCAAATGCAGCTAGCCGTAGCAATGCTAATTAGATTGGTTGTAAGGGTGCCATTTCTTATTATTGGCGCCATAATTATGTCTATGATTTTGGATTTGAAGCTGTCTCTTATTTTCCTAATCGTAGCACCTCTTATCTCCCTTGTATTATTTCTAGTTATGAAACTGTCAGTTCCTTTCTATAGGGTTCGTCAGAAAATGCTTGATAAGGTGTCCCGTATTACTAGAGAGAACTTAAGTGGTGCCAGAGTGATAAGAGCATTTTCAAAACAGGAGTCAGAGATAGAAAGATTTAATGAAGCCAATGACCAGGTTGCAGATGTGGCAATTAATGTTGGAAAGATATCTGCCTTTTTAAATCCAGCAAGCTTTACAATATTAAATATTGCAATCCTCGCCATCTTATGGTTTGGAGGGGACAGGGTTTATACTGGAAGTCTTACTCAGGGAGAGGTCATAGCATTTGTAAATTATATGACCCAGATTTCATTGGCTTTAGTGGTGTTTGCCAACCTAGTTGTTATATTTACTAAGGCCTCAGCATCGGCGACGAGAATTAATAAGGTGTTTGAAACAAGGTCATCTATTACTGAGGGAGATGGCTGCATAGAAAAAACCCTAGTCGGAGAGGAAGACTTACCGATTATTAGTGTGGATAATGTGTCCTTTGCCTATCCTGGTTCAGATGAATATGCTCTTGAGAATATAAATTTTAATATAGGTGAGGGTGAAACTATAGGTATAATTGGTGGAACTGGGTCAGGAAAAACAACTCTTATAAATCTTCTGCCAAGATTCTATGACGTAGATAAGGGCCAGATAAGGCTTAAGGGAAAACCAATTCAGGAATATTCATTTGATGAACTTAGGCGATTATTTGGGATTGTACCTCAAAGGGCTGTGCTTTTTTCAGGCAGTATAAGTGATAACCTTAGGTTCTCAAATGAAGATGCATCCTTAGAGGAAATAGAAAAGGCAATTGAAATGGCACAGGCTAAGGACTTTGTAGACAAACTTCCTTATGGCTATGATACACAGATTAACCAAGGAGGAAGAAATCTATCTGGAGGACAGAGGCAACGCATTACTATAGCAAGGGCCCTTGTTAGGAATCCAAGGATACTTATTCTAGATGATAGCTTTAGTGCCTTAGATTATGCTACTGATTCAAGATTAAGACAGGCTATATATGAGAACTTTCAGGAATCGACTGTGATATTGATATCACAAAGAGCCAATACAATAAAGAATGCTGACCAGATTATTGTACTAGATGATGGTAAAATAGTGGGGATTGGTAAGCATGATAAGCTGTATGAGTCCTGTAGTATATACAGAGAAATCTGCGATTCTCAATTAAGCCAAGGAGGTAGGCCGTGACTTCATATGACGATAGCAATTCAATTATAAAAAGATTATTTTCTTATGCAAGGCCATACAAGGGCTTTTTAATAGGGGCACTAATTAGTGCTATGATAAGTGTCGTACTGTCTTTATTAATACCTATCTATATAGGAAAGGCAGTTGATTATATTATTGGACCAGGTGAGGTAGATTTTGATGGAGTAATAAATAAAATAATCTACCTAGCCATATTTATTGGAGGTAGTGCTACATTCCAATGGTTTATGTCCTACTGTACCAACAAGATAACTTTTTTAACTATAAAAGATCTAAGAAGCCGTGTGTTTGATAAGTTAAGCTTCATTCCATTAAATGATATTGATCGTACACCCCATGGTAATATTATTAACACCATGGTAAATGATATAGATATTATCTCTGACGGCCTATTACAGGGATTTACTCAGCTGTTTTCAGGACTTATGACTATACTTGGAACTATTGTCTTTATGCTAAGTATTAATATGGGTATAGGGATTGTGGTTGTACTCCTGACCCCCTTATCTTTATTTGTGGCTTCATTTATTGCAAGAAGGACATATAAGAAGTTTACAGAGCAGACTCAGATTAAGGGTGAAATGGGAGGCTTAATTGAGGAAATGCTGGGAAATCAGAAAGTCATCAAGGCATTTTCTTATGAGGATAGGTCATTTGAACGGTTTGAGGAGGTAAATGCTAGGCTTCATGAGGTGGGGGTTATGGCCCAGTTTTACTCTTCACTAACCAATCCTAGTACTAGGTTTGTCAATGGTGTTGTATATGCGGCTGTGGGTATTTTGGGAGCATTTTCAGCTATTGCAGGAAAGCTAACCGTTGGACAATTAACTAGCTTTCTCTCCTACGCTAATCAATATACTAAGCCCTTTAATGAAATATCAGGAGTTATAACAGAACTTCAGTCTGCACTTGCTTCTGCTAAGCGGGTATTTACCTTGATAGACCTTGAGCCAGAGCCTTCTGATGAAGGACTTTTATCTAGTGTAGAAACTGATGGAAGAGTTAAGCTTACCGACGTAGCATTCTCATATACCAAGGAGAAAACCCTAATAGAAGGATTTAATCTGGATGTTAAGCCCGGCAGGAGAATTGCAATAGTAGGGCCAACTGGATCCGGTAAAACAACTATTATTAATCTACTTATGCGGTTCTATGATGTGGATAAGGGTAGGATTGAAGTAAGTGGTGTGGATATACAGAAGATGCAAAGAAAGACCTTGAGAAGCATGTATGGTATGGTGCTTCAGGAAACCTGGCTCTTTGAAGGAACAGTTAAAGACAACATTGCATATGGCAAGGAAGATGCCACGGAGGATGAGATTATTAAGGCCGCAAAGGCTTCTTATGCTCATAGCTTTATAAGACGTCTGCCAAATGGTTATGATACTATAATAACTCAGGATGGCGGAAACCTATCTCAGGGACAAAAGCAACTTCTTTGCATAGCTAGGGTGATGCTAATTAAGCCTCCTATGCTTATACTTGATGAGGCTACCAGTAATATAGATACAAGAACAGAAATTCATATTCAGAAGGCGTTTGCAAAGCTGATGAAAGGACGGACAAGCTTCATAGTAGCCCATAGGCTATCTACTATTAAGGAATCTGATCTGATACTGGTAATGAATCAGGGTAATGTTATTGAACAGGGAAGTCATGAAGAATTACTTGATGAGAAGGGCTTTTATTACGAACTTTATAATAGTCAATTTAGTACGACACAGGCTTAGTGGTCATATGCCAGGTGGATAGAAAAAACTATTTACCTGGTTTTGATTTTGAAAAGTATAAGCAACAGGAAACCAAACAAACATTCGAAAATGTGTTGATTTTACTTTTTCGCTATGTTATAATTACTGAACTGGATAGCAATACTAATATTTGGTTATAGATAATTATGAAGGGCAGGTGTCTTATATGGAGTTTAAGCTGGTTTCTGAATTTCTCCCAACAGGGGATCAGCCAGAGGCTATAAGGGTCTTAACAGAAGGCTTTAAAAGTGGTAATCAATTTCAGACCTTACTTGGAGTAACTGGCTCAGGTAAGACCTTTACCATGGCAAATATTATACAGAATATACAGAAGCCAACCTTGATTATAGCTCATAATAAGACATTGGCGGCTCAGTTATATGGAGAGTTCAAGGAGTTTTTTCCTGACAATGCGGTTGAGTACTTTGTTAGTTATTATGATTATTATCAGCCAGAGGCATATGTTCCTTCTACAGACACTTATATAGAGAAGGATTCCGCTATCAATGAGGAGATCGATAAGCTAAGGCATTCAGCAACAGCAGCCTTGACAGAAAGAAATGATGTTATTGTAATTGCCAGTGTATCCTGTATATATGGATTGGGTAGTCCTATTGACTATCAGAAAATGGTTTTGTCCCTACGACCAGGCATGACAAGGGATAGGGATGATGTACTTAGGAAGTTAATAGATATTCAATATAATAGAAATGACATGGATTTTAAGCGAGGAAGCTTCAGAGTCCGTGGTGATGTAGTGGAGATTTTCCCAGCCTCCTCAGCAGATATTGCATATAGGATTGAATTCTTTGGTGATGAGGTGGAAAGGATTTTGGAGATAGATGTACTTACAGGTGAGATTAAGAGTAGCCTAGAGCATATGGTTATATTTCCTGCTTCCCATTACGTCGTATCTCCAGACCAGTTAGAGATAGCCATACAGAATATAGAGGCTGAAGCCGAGGAGAGAGTTCGTTACTTTAAGAGTGAGGACAAGCTTTTAGAGGCCCAGAGAATATCAGAAAGAACTAATTTTGATATAGAGATGCTTAGGGAGACAGGGTTTTGCTCAGGAATTGAGAACTATTCTAGGCATTTAACGGGACTAGAGCCAGGTAAGCCTCCACACACCTTGATGGATTATTTTCCAGAAGATTTTCTGATTATGATAGATGAGTCACATATGACGATTCCTCAGATAAGAGGAATGTATGCAGGGGACCGGTCCAGAAAGCAAACCCTTGTGGATTTTGGTTTTCGTCTACCCTCTGCCTTGGATAACAGACCCCTTAATTTTGATGAATTTGAAAGTAAGATTAGCCAGAT
>JAAYRC010000163.1 GCA_012518975.1 Clostridiales bacterium | reverse complement strand
GTTAAGGAAAATAGTACAGTACCTGTAATTGAAACAGGTACAGGCAATTGTCATATATATGTAGATGAATTTGCTGATTTTGATATGGCACTTAATATAATTGATAATGCAAAGACTCAAAGACTTGGTGTATGTAACACATGTGAATCCCTAGTTATTCATGAGAGTATAAGTAAAGACTTTATCCCTTTGTTATACCAAAGGCTTAATGACAAAGATATAGAGATAAGAGCAGATGAAAGAGGATGTGCTATCAGTCCAGCTTGTAAGCTTGCAACTGAAGATGACTATAAAGCTGAATACTTAGATAGGATTATATCTCTGAAGGTAGTAGATAGCATAGATGAGGCTATTAGTCATATAAATTATTATAATACAAAGCATTCAGATGCAATTATAACCAATGATTATAATAATGCAATGAGATTTCATAATGAAATCGATGCTGCAGCTGTGTATGTTAATGCTTCTACTAGATTTACAGATGGTAATGAATTTGGATTTGGAGCAGAGATTGGCATAAGCACACAAAAGTTACATGCAAGAGGTCCCATGGGGCTAAAATCGCTCACAACAAGCAAATATATTATATATGGAAATGGGCAAATAAGAGAGTAACAAATACAAATCACATAGAAAAGGAAAGAAGGTAATTTATGTCTGGAAGAGTAGTTTATGATATGCCAACTGGAGAAGAATTTAAGCAGTTCTTCAAGAAGTTTAAGAATGTTTTGTTTGTTTTTATTGGGTTATTTATTGTTGCCATATTAGTATTTGGTTCCTTTTATACTATAAAAGAACAAGAGCAGGCGGTAATAACTACATTTGGAAAAGCAAAGACAAGCTCTGAGGCGGGTCTTCATTTTAAGATACCCATTATTCAGAAGGTCCATAAGGTTGACACAACAATAAAGGCATTTCCTATTGGATATGACGAATTGACGGGCCTGTCCATAGAGAATGAATCACTTATGATTACAAATGATTTTAATATTGTAAATGTGGATTTCTATGTAGAATATAAGGTGTCCGACCCAATTAAATATCTATATGCATCATCAGATCCGGTGACCATATTAAAAAACATAGCTCAAAGCAACATTCGAAGTGTGGTTGGAAGCTATGATGTTGATAGTGTAATTACTGCAGGAAAGTATGAAATCCAATCAAAGGTTAAGGAAGAAATCATGGAGAGGCTATTAGTACATGATATTGGCCTTATGTTAGTTAATATAACAATACAGGATTCTGAACCTCCTACAGAACAGGTTATGGAGGCATTTAAGTCTGTAGAAACAGCTAAGCAGGGAAAAGATACTGCCATTAACAACGCAAATAGATATAGAAATGAGCAGTTACCCAAAGCAAAAGCTGAGGTTGATAAGATACTTCAGCAAGCTGAATCAACAAAAGCAAAAAGGGTAAATGAGGCTGAGGCTGAAGTGGCTAGATTTAATGAGATGTATAAGGAGTATACAAAATATCCACTAATTACAAAGGAAAGAATGTTTTATGAGGCTATGGAGGATATCCTACCTTCACTTAAGGTTGTTATAGATAGTGGAGATTCAAATCTTAATAAAATTCTTCCCCTAGAGCCAATTGTGGAAGGAGGAAACAACTAATGGGTAAAAAAATCAAAAAAATAGGTGGAGCATTATTTGTATTTATATTACTTGCCGCCATAATTGTTTTATCAAATTCATTGGTAATTACAAAAGAAAATGAATATTCACTCATAAAAAGGTTTGGAAAGATTGAACGCGTTATAGATAATGCTGGATTATCCCTTAAGACCCCATTTGTAGAATCAGTGGATAAGTTACCAAAGGATATTCAGTTCTATGATATGCCTACTTCTGATGTTATAACCCTAGATAAAAAGACAATGGTTGCAGATATTTATGTTATGTGGACTATAACAAATCCTATTCGATTTGCTCAGACAACAAATTCATCCATACCCATAGCTGAGAGTAGGATTAATACTACAGTATATAATGCAATGAAAAATGTAATAAGCAGTATTGAGCAGAATGATGTAATCAGTGGAAGAGATGGAAAGTTAAATGCTGCCTTTATGGATGACATAGGAGATTCTCTTATGGAATATGGAATTGAGCTTATTACAGTTGAAAACAAGCACCTTGATTTACCAAGTGATAATAAGAATGCAGTTTACGAAAGAATGATATCAGAAAGGGACCAGATGGCGGCTACCTATACTGCAGAGGGTGAATCTGAGGCTCAGATTATAAGAAATCAAACCGACAAGGAAATTGAAATCAGCATATCCACTGCTAAGACACAAGCGGCTAGGATTATTGCTGAGGGAGAGGCAGAATATATGAGGGTTCTTTCTGAGGCTTATTCAGACACCTCAAAAAGTGAATTCTATACCTTTATAAGATCATTGGATGCTGCCAGAGCTTCACTTAATGGTGAAGATAAAACACTTATATTGTCAAGTGATTCTCCTATAGCTCAGATATTTTATCATAAAGATTAATTTATTGTCAGGTAACAAAAGATAAGCAGTCTTCATATTATAAATCGACAGTTTAAACCGACAGGCATAACTTTAAATATTAACACATAAGTTATATTGGTAGACAATTTGTGTAAAGGCTTGGTATTGGGTAGAATTTAGATTGTGATGTAATAAGATATGGGAGATTGCATATGATTATCGATTTTAATAAAGTAAAATATTCCTATGAGGATTTGGTCGCAGATGCAAAAGCTTTAGCAAAACAATATAAGAGCATTTTACAATGTGTCACGATTGGTAAATCCCATGACAATCGTGACATTGTTATGTTAAAGCTAGGAAGAGGACTGAAATATATTCTTTTTACTGCTGGTGTACATGGGAGAGAGACCATTAATCCTATAGTTTTAATGAAGATAGCCGAATTTTATGCTAAGCAATTTGAAGATTATCAAGGTCTTGGAGAAAAGTACGATAAAAGGTTAGCAAGGCCCTCAACCATGATAGAAGAACAATATGATTATATGATATTTGGAAAATGCGTATATGAATTATTAGAAACATATACTATCCTAATGATTCCACTTTTAAATCCTGATGGCTATATGATATCATTATATGGAATTAAGTCTCTTAAGGACTTAGACCTAAGAGAAAGGATAAAGAAAAAAGGTCATAATTATTCCCAATGGAAATATAACGGACGAGGTGTAGATATTAATCGTAATTTTCCCTGTAATTCATGGAAGCCAAAGAATTCTAAAGATTATGCGGCCAGTGAAAATGAGACAAAGACCTTGATTCAGATATTCCATCACTATCGTATTAGGGGGTTTTTAGATTTTCATTCACGGGGTAAGTGTATCTACTATCATAGAAAAAGTATGACTGAGGCTTATAATGAAAAGCAATTGCAGATAGCAAAGCGTTTAAAGGATATTACTAAATATCAATTAGTAGATCCAAAACATGAAATTGATTATGGAGATTCTGGAGGAAATACAGTACATTATTTTTCTGAACATTTTTATAAACCTGCCATAACTATAGAAACTGTTGACGAGGAGGCTGGTTTCCCCTTAGATTACAAATATCGAACATCCACATATGAGGAGCTTAAATTGATTTTATTTGAAATAGCTGGTCTGTTTTTATAGCTAGACCCTCATAAATGTGGATGTACTTAATAACATAGGCTGGAGGATAATTGTGGAAAAGCTAAAAAACACAAACGAACTAGAAACAAATAAACAACTAGATTTTATTAATATTCTAAAATCAAAATATGAAGATGAATATAAAAAAACAGGTGTCAGAAAAACATATTATATACAGACCTTTGGCTGTCAAATGAACAGCAGGGATTCTGAAAAGATATCTGGTATATTAAAACGTATTGGTTATGTAGAAACAGACACAGAAGATGCAGACTTTGTTCTTTATAATACATGCACTGTAAGAGAAAATGCAAATAACAGGGTATATGGTAGGCTTGGTTATGTAGGAAGGCTAAAAAAGAGTCGACCTGGTATGCTTGTTGCATTATGTGGATGTATGATGCAAGAATCTACTGCTGTAGAAAAGATTAAGGCTAGCTATCCCTTTGTAGATATAATCTTTGGCACTCATAATATATTCAAGCTGGCTGAGCTTATTAAGACTCGTTTGGATAATGAGGAGATTGGCACAAAGCACTCTGACCGTATGGTAATTGACCTTTGGAAGGATACAGATATGATAGTTGAAAACCTTCCTAATGATAGGAAATATTCCTTTAAGGCTGGAGTGAATATTGTATTTGGCTGTAATAATTATTGTAGCTATTGTATAGTACCTTATGTAAGGGGAAGAGAAAGAAGTCGAAACCTTGAAGATATACTAGAGGAAGTAAAGGCCTTGGCATCTGAAGGGGTCAAGGAGATTATGTTACTTGGCCAAAACGTGAATTCTTATGGAAAAAACCTTGATAAGCCATTGACCTTTGCAAAGCTCCTAGAGGAAATTGAGAAGATTGAAGGAATTGAAAGAATTAGATTTATGACCTCTCATCCTAAAGATCTATCTCAGGATTTAATAGATGTTATGGGTAGATCCAAAAAAATATGTAACCACCTCCATCTGCCCTTGCAATCAGGAAGTACAAGGCTTCTTAAGATTATGAATAGAAGATATACTAAAGAGGCATATTTAGATTTAGTGGAGAGAATTAAAAAAGCTGTTCCTGATATTTCCTTGACTACTGATATTATAGTAGGTTTTCCTGGTGAAACAGAGGAGGATTTTCTTGAAACATTGGACGTTGTAAAAAGGGTTGGTTTTGATAGCGCCTTTACATTCTTATATTCTAAGCGTACTGGTACTCCCGCAGCTAATATGGATAATCAGGTAGATGAAAAAGTAGCTAAAGACCGCTTTGATAGGCTACTTACTGCCGTACAAGAGTCATCATCTAAGTCTTTGGGAAGGTATGAGAATACTGTTCAGGATGTATTGGTAGAGGAGGTTAACAGCCAGGATGGCAGCCTACTTACTGGAAGACTTAGTAATAACATGTTAGTTCATTTTCCTGGTAATCAAAGTCTAATAGGAAGTATAATTCCTGTATATTTAAAAGAAAGTAAAGGCTTTTATTATATAGGGAGCCAGGCATGAGATATCCAATTTATATAAAGAAATGTAATTAATGCCCTGCGCCTGTATGAAATGTCAAGGAAACATATATTCAACCTCTTCTTTTTGTCATATTGTATAAAATATTCAATCAGTATACTTGACATATTTATAAATTCAGTTTAAAATTTATTTATTGTATTATATTTCAAATGTAATTCTTATATATATTATATAGCTTTTGTATAAGTGAAGTATTGATTATTTTGCTTTGAAAAGGTTGTTTTTATATTAGATACATTTTAATGTACAATGAAAATTAAATAAGGAGGTGCTCCTGTGCTAGAAGTAGTAATTGCTATTGTAGTTACCTTCGTGATTGTAGCTCCTCTTGCTTGGAGGTTTGCAATTTCTTATCGTATTAAGGTATATGAAGCAAAGATAGGTAGTGCAGAGGAAAAAGCGAGAGAAATCATAGATGAAGCTTTAAAAACAGCTGAAACTAGGAAAAGAGAGGCATTGCTTGAGGCGAAAGAGGAATCTCTTAAGGCTAAGAACGAATTCGAGCGAGAAACTAAGGAACGACGAGCAGAGTTACAACGCTATGAGAAAAGGGTTTTAACTAAGGAAGAAAACTTAGATCGTAAAACCGAAGCACTGGAAAAAAAGGAAGCAAAACTTTCTGTAAAGGAAGCGGAACTTGATAAGGTTAGACATGAAGTTGAAGAGTTCCATGCTAGACAATTGCAGGAGCTGGAGAAAATCTCCGGACTTACCTCCGAACAAGCTAAGGAATATCTATTAAAGACTGTTGAAGAAGAAGTTAAACATGAAACTGCCATTCTCATTAAGGAATTAGAGAACAAGGCAAAAGAAGGGGCTGAAAAGAAAGCCAAAGAATATGTAGTTACAGCTATTCAACGCTGTGCAGCTGACCATGTTGCAGAAACTACAATTTCGGTTGTTCAGCTTCCTAACGATGAAATGAAGGGGAGAATTATTGGAAGAGAGGGTCGTAATATTAGAACCCTTGAAACTATGACAGGTGTAGATTTGATTATAGATGATACACCTGAAGCTGTTATTTTATCAGCCTTTGATCCGATCAGGAGGGAAGTTGCAAGAATTGCACTTGAAAAGCTGATTGTAGATGGAAGAATTCATCCTGCAAGAATTGAAGAAATGGTAGAAAAGGCTCAAAAAGAAGTAGAAGTGATGATTCGTGAAGCCGGTGAGGCTGCTACACTTGAGGTGGGTGTACACGGAATTCATCCTGAACTAGTCAGGCTTCTAGGTAAGATGAGATTTAGGACAAGCTATGGCCAGAATGCATTAAAGCATTCTATAGAGGTGTCAATTATGGCTGGCTTGTTAGCTAGTGAAATAGGAGTTGACGTTAGAATTGCAAAGCGTGCTGGTTTATTGCATGATATTGGTAAATCCGTGGATCATGAAATTGAAGGAACCCATGTTCAGATAGGTGTAGACTTATGTAGGAAATACAAAGAGTCTCCTGTTGTTATTAATGCAGTGGGTGCCCATCACGGAGATGAGGATTTCCAATCCTTGATTGCAAATATAGTTCAAGCAGCTGATACTATTTCAGCAGCCAGACCTGGAGCAAGACGTGAGACCTTAGAAACATATACCAACAGACTGAAACAATTAGAAGATATTACCAACGGCTTTAAAGGAGTAGACAAATCATTTGCTATTCAAGCGGGTAGGGAAGTTAGGGTTATGGTAATACCAGATCAGATAAGTGATGCAGATATGGTTTTATTAGCTCGTGACTTATCAAAGCAGATAGAAAATGAATTAGAGTATCCGGGACAGATTAAAGTTAATGTAATTAGAGAATCCAGAGTAACAGATTATGCCAAGTAGGTCAATTTGATCTAATAACCAAGTGGTTAAAACCTTGTATTTATTCATATAAGTGTTTTAACCACTTGTTTTTATATAATTAATGATAGACAAGTTGTTTGAAACTTATAAATACATATATGGTATTGTGGGTTAATTGCACATATATTCGGCAAATTGCACAACAAATCCTTGACACACGGACACTTGATTCTAGCAGGAAATACTTTTTTAGTTTTTTTTGATATTTTTGTTGCAAATTGAAAAAATATATATTACAATGATACTCAAATTCTTTTAAGGGAAAATTAGAAAGAGTAAGGAAGGTGCAATATGGCATTAACATTTTCTAAAAAAGCAATTGAAGTTAAGCCTTCATCTACGCTGGCAATAACTGCCAAGGCAAATGAGATGAAAGCAAATGGAATTGATGTTGTGGGATTTGGAGCAGGGGAACCTGACTTCAATACACCTGACAACATCTGCGAGGCTGCAATTAAGGCATTAAAAGATGGTTTTACTAAGTATACACCCGTTGCTGGTACCTTAGAGCTACGTAAGGCAATATGTGAGAAGTTTAAGTCCTTTAATAATATTAATTATGAGCCTGACCAAATAGTAGTCAGCAATGGAGGAAAACATTCCCTAACTAATATTTTTTCAGTAATATTAAATCCTGGTGATGAGGTGATAATCCCATCTCCATACTGGTTAAGCTACCCTGAAATCGTAAGATTGGCTGATGGTCTTCCTGTATATGTAAGGGCCGATAAGTCCCAGAGTTATAAAATAACTGCAAAACAGTTAGAGGAAACATGTACTGATAAGACCAAGGCTTTAATCTTAAACTCACCTAATAATCCAACTGGTATGGTATATACAAAGGATGAGCTTGAAGCAATTGCTAAGGTGGTTGTAGAAAAGGATATTTATGTAGTTTCTGATGAGATGTATGAGCATTTAATCTATGGTGGTGAAAGCCATGTAAGTATTGCATCCTTGAATGAGGAAATATATAAACGCACAATTACCTGCAGTGGAGTATCCAAAAGCTATGCAATGACAGGATGGAGAATTGGCTATACTGGTTCATCAAAAGAGATAGCAAAGCTTATGAGTAGCGTACAAAGCCATCAAACCTCTAATCCTAATTCTATTGCTCAAAAGGCAGCATATGAAGCTATAGTCGGTCCTCAAACTTCTGTTCAGTCTATGGTGGTTGAATTTGAAAAGCGATTGAACTATATGATGGACAGAATTTTGGCTATGAAGCATATATCTGCTGTTAAACCACAGGGAGCATTTTACTTTTTTGTTGATGTAAGTAAGACTTTTGATAAGGCCTATAAAGGACAGAAAATTGCAAATGTAGATAATTTGGCAAAAATCCTTCTTGAGGATTATAAGGTGGCTGTAATTTCCTGTGATGATTTTGGCTTTAACGATCATATTCGCCTTTCCTACGCGATTTCAATGGAAGCTATAGAGAGAGGATTAGATAGAATTGAAGCTTTCCTTGAAGATATATCTTAGTGGATATGATAAATTGAAATAACAAGTTTTATCTCATTTGGTAAGCATTATGGCATTTTAATTTGAAATAATATGAAATATAAGAGGTAGTGTTTACAATATTTTGTTAAAACACTACCTTTTCTTTTGTTTTTATGTTAAAATTATGGAAGAATATTGTTTAATATTAGTATAGATAAAACAAGAAAGAGGTAGATCCTATGGCATTGTTTGGATTTATAGGTGTAGGTAATATGGGTTCTTCTGTTCTTAAGGCTTCCTATAAGACTTTTGGACATGATAATATAATATATTTTGACCAATCAAAAGAAAGATGTTTAGATATCAAAAGCAGTTTAAACATTAGTCCTGAGAAGGATAATATTTCTCTTGTTAATAAATCTAGATATATAATTCTTGTTGTAAAGCCTCAGTATATATCTAATGTGCTAGATGAAATAAAAGGGCATGTAAAACCTGACCATATAATTATATCTATGGTAGCTGGAGTAAGTATAAATGCAATAAAGAAGGCCCTAGGTAATGATATAAGAGTTGTTAGGGCTATGCCTAATACACCAGCTCTTATTTTAAAGGGTGCCACGGGCATAAGCTTTTCCTTGGATAGCTATAGTGAGGATGAAAGAGCTCTTATTGATAGGTTTTTTTCTTCCTTTGGAGAATATGAGATCTTTGATGAAGATTTAATGAATGCTGTTACATGTGCTTGTGGAAGCTCACCAGCCTATGTATATACATTTATAGAAGCCTTGGCAGATAGTGTGGTAAGCCTAGGAATCCCTAGAGATAAGGCTTATCTTTTAGTTGCGCAGACAGTAATGGGTGCTGCTTCCATGGTTTTAGCTAGCAATGAGCATCCAGGTGTATTAAAGGATCAGGTGTGTTCACCTGCTGGTACCACTATTGCTGCTATAAAGGCATTAGAGGAGAATGGCTTTAGAAATGCCATTATGAAGGCAACAGATGCCTGCTATAATAGGGCCAATGAAATGACTTTACAAAGCCAAACTGATAAATAATCAAGGAGATTGTTATGGTGCCATATAAGAGAATTAAAAGAGACCTATCCTTTAAAGGAAAGATAATAGATTTTTACAGTGATACAATTTTAATAGACAATGACAAAAAAGTAACATTCGACTTTGTTGACCATAAGGGTGCATCTGCAATAATACCTGTTGACAAGGATGATAAGATTCTTATGGTTCGTCAATATAGGAATGCAATTGATGACTATACCCTTGAGATACCAGCAGGATGCTTAGATCTCGGAGAGGATAATCTTACATGTGCAATTAGAGAATGTGAGGAGGAAACTGGTTATAAACCTAATAATGTTAAGCATTTAATAGATGTTCATACAACAGTGGCTTTTAGTAATGAGCTTATAAAGGTGTATTATTCAAATAACCTATCTAAAACTTCCCAGAACCTTGATGAGGATGAGTATATTGATGTGGAAGGACATTCCATAGAGGAATTAATTGAGATGATATACCAGGGCAAGATTACCGATGCTAAAACAATTGCAGGTCTCTTAGCCTATAAACAAAAATGCTTTTATAAATAGCTTGTTCTATTTTTATAATCCTGTCATATCTATCTATTGATAATAAAACTTAATTATTAAGTGATGAATTATCTAAGTTATCAAATAATGATAAGGCAGGAAGAGCATATGAAAAGAATGAGATTAAGAATTCAGCAGATGAGTGTTGTTAGGATAGCAATACTCTTAATAATATTAGGTTTGTTTTTTGGAGTCCTATCAGCAAACATGTTCCAATCCTTCTATTATGACCGGATGATGAACTACCAAAATGTGATCTTTACTGAAATTGTAAGAGAAGATATTGATTATTCTGGCTTATTCTTTTATGTAATCGGAAAAAACCTTAAGGAATTTATAGTGTTTTGGTTACTTTCTATTACAATTTTAGGGATTCCGTATATGATTATGAGGCTATTTAGATTTGGATTTTATACTGGCTTTTTTATTTCATCAATTGCTATGCAGTATGGATTTAAGGGAATTATATTAGTCTTAGTATATGGATTTCCCCATGGTCTTATTTATATACCTATATTCCTACTTAGCCTTCATAGGGGATATGGTCTGTGTAGGTCAATATATTATGAAAATAAAAATTATCTAGGAGCTTTAAAGATGGTGAAAGACTATGTTTTTTTATGGATGTTTTTGCTTGTCTTGATTTTGATAGGAAGCTTTCTAGAAGCATATGTTGGGTCCTTTTTTCTAAAGAAAACTCTAGCTATATTAAGCTAAGAGTTAAGAATATACCATTTGGTAGTAATAATTATACATAATTGATACGCAAATGAGGAGGATTTAAATGAGGCAAGAGATTGAGGATTTTATAGGCTATCTTCAGGAAGTAAAACAGGCTTCAAAAAACACAATCAGCGCATACAAAAACGACTTGAGAAAATTGGAGTCATTTTTATGTCTGCAGGGGATAGTATCAGCATCAAAAATAACTGAAACAAGCTTAAATTCTTATATTCTTTCCCTGGAAAGGGATGGTATGTCACCTGCTTCAGTTTCAAGAAATATTGCATCTATGAAGGCCTTTTTGTTATTCCTTCTAAAAAAAGGGGGAATAGAAGGTGATCCTTCAGAGCGGATAAAAGCGCCAAAAGTTATAAAGAAGCCACCGCAGGTTTTGGACAAAAAGCAAATAACTAAATTGATTAATCAGCCTGATACAAACACCGATAAAGGCATAAGGGATAAGGCTATGCTGGAGCTTTTATATGCTACGGGCATTAAGGTATCAGAGTTAATTAATTTAAAATTATTGGATATTAATTTACTTGGGGGATTTCTTACCTGTGGAGATAAGCAGGAAAGGAGTATACCTTTTGGTGGTCCTGCCAAAAAAGCCCTAAAAGCATATCTAGATATTCGTGAAAGCAAATTCGATAAAATAAACAATGAATTTCTTTTTTTAAATAGCAAAGGCGAGCAGTTAAGTAGACAAGGTTTTTGGAAGATACTTAAGGGGTATGCTAAGGATGTAGGGATTTGTGATATTAATCCTAATATGATTCGTCATTCATTTGCTGCTCATATGATAGGGAATGGAGCAGATATTGGTATTGTTCAGAAATTTTTAGGCCATACAGATATAAGCACTACTCAGCTATACCTAACAGATAATTATGCAAATAGTCGTGAGGTATATGCAAATGCCCACCCTAGAGCATAGGCATACCAATATAAAAGGGATGTTACTATTGTGAATAAGATATTCGCAGTAGTAGACATCCCTTTTATTATGTTATAGAAACTTAAGTCCTATTACATAAAAACGGTTTGTTAAGAATACGCATTCCCGTGTTTTGTATTTTTAATTATTGTATTTGATCAGCTATAGTATATATAAGCTTCTCGGATTCTTCCCATCCAAGACATGGATCAGTAATGGATTTACCATAAACATGACCAGATACCTCTTGACTACCAGGCTCGATATAGCTTTCAATCATTACGCCCTTAACAAGCTTAGCTATATCTGTTGAGATTCTTCGGCTATGAAGAACTTCTTTGACTATTCGAACTTGCTCAGAATAGTTTTTGTTGGAGTTAGCATGATTGGCATCAACTAAGGTTGCAGGGTTTTGTAAATCCCTTTCTTGGTACATATCTAGTAATCGTACAAGGTCCTCGTAATGATAGTTGGGTATTGACTGACCATGTTTATTAACAGCCCCTCTAATAATAGTATGTGATAGGGGGTTGCCTGTGGTATTAACCTCCCACTTACGATAGAGGAATGTATGACTAGTTTGTGAGGCAACTACTGAATTCAACATAACTGTGAAATCTCCACTGGTGGGATTTTTCATACCTGCTGGTATATCCATACCACTTATGGTAAGTCTATGCTGCTGGTTTTCAACTGAACGGGCTCCTACGGCAACATATGAAAGAATATCCTCTACAAATGGCCAGTTTTCCGGATAAAGCATTTCGTCCGCTGCGGTAAGTCCTGATTCTGCAATAGCACGAAGATGCATTCTTCTCATTGCAATTAAACCCTCCTGCAGGTCAGGTTCCTTTTCAGGGTCTGGCTGATGTGCCATTCCTTTATAACCTTCGCCAGTGGTTCTAGGTTTATTAGTATATATTCTTGGTATCAGTATTAATTTATCTGAAACCTTATCCTGTACCTTGGCTAATCGTGATATATAATCACAAACAGCATCTTCATGATCTGCAGAGCAAGGACCGATAACAACAAGGAATTTGTCAGACTTACCTGTTATAACATCCCTGATTTGGGCATCTCTTTCCTTCTTCCTCAAGACATCCTTAGCAGGTAAAGGATAAGCCTTTAATAATTCTTCAGGTGAAATTACCTCTTTTACAAATTCAAAGCTCATTTTAAACCTCCCTTTTGGATTTGATTCATTGTATAATTTTTTTCTTACTTCGTCAATCAATATTTAAATTTTAACAATTACAAGCAGAAAGTATGTGATTTTTTCGAATATAAAGGTATAATAGTATTGAAGCATATTAATCGTATAAGATTATTAATTATATAGGCTAGCTGGTATAATTATATCTTATAGTTTATATGGATTATAACAGATTTATTTATGATAAAAGGCAGGGAGTGATAAAAATGCAGATGTATGATCTGATAAATAAAAAGAAAAATAAGGCTGAGTTAAGCAAGGAAGAAATTGAATTTATAGTTAAGGGATATACCAAGGGTAAAATACCTGATTATCAGATGTCAGCTTTTTTAATGGCTGTATGTCTTAATAAAATGAACCATAGGGAGACTGCTGATTTTACCATAGCTATGGCAAATAGCGGAGATGTTCTGGACCTATCGCCCATTCATGGCATTAAGGTAGATAAGCATAGCACTGGGGGTGTAGGTGATAAGACTTCCCTAATCCTAAGCCCTATGGTGGCAGCATTAGGTATCCCTGTGGCTAAAATGTCAGGAAGAGGACTAGGTCATACTGGAGGTACTATAGATAAACTTGAAAGTTTCCCGGGTTTTTCCACAGATATATCCTCTGACCAGTTTATTGAAAATGTTAACTCTATCAAGTTATCCATAGTTGGTCAAACAGCAAATCTAGCCCCAGCAGACAAAAAAATATATGCCCTTAGGGATGTGACAGCTACAGTAGATAATATATCCCTAATTGCTTCTAGCATAATGAGTAAGAAGATAGCCTCTGGTGCAGATGTTATTGTTCTTGACGTAAAGACTGGAAGCGGTGCTTTTATGAAAAGTTATGAAGATTCACTAGCCTTGGCCAAAGAGATGGTTCAAATCGGAAGTTTATCGGGTAAACCGACCTATGCTATAATTAGCGATATGAATCAGCCTCTAGGAAGGGCAGTGGGTAATGCACTTGAGGTTAGAGAGGCCTTAGAAACTCTAAATGGTAAGGGGCCAGAGGATCTTCTTGAAATTAGCATCACCCTAGCTTCTTATATGCTTCTAGGTGCAGGCAGGGTTAAAAGCCCTAGTGAGGGTAGAGACTTATTAATTGAAACAATAAATAATAAGACTGCATTAGATAAGATGGCAGAGTTTATTCATACTCAGGGTGGTGACGATGAATTTGTATATAACCCTGACTTGTTAAAAACAGGATCCATTCGATATGATGTTAAATCCCCATCTGACGGCTATGTAAGTGAGATTAGAACTGATGAGGTTGGAATGGCATCCCTGCTTTTGGGGGGTGGAAGAGCAACAAAGGATTCTAAGATAGATTTGAGTGTAGGTATAATAATACACAAAAAGCTAGGAGATAAGGTTTCTAAGAACGAAGCACTTGCCACCCTATATGCAAATGATGATGCCAAGAGAAAGGAAGCAAAGGCTAGATTAATAAATGCTTATACTATTAGTAAGGATAAACCTGTTAAGCCACCATATATCTATAGTATTGTTACAAAAGATGGAGTTATGGATTACAAATAATAATAGAACTTTAAGTTATCTCATATAAAACAGTCCTATAAACACACCTACTATGGTATTATGTCTGATTCAGATTAAAATCTGCTCAACATACATATCATAGTAGGTGTGTTTCGAAAGGGGAAAATTTCTTTTGCTTCTTTTTTCTTATGGGATATATTTGTATCTACCTTTCATAATATGTTAGTAATAAATGTAAAGGTAAATTGATTTAGAAAATATTATGTATAGATATAGACCTAGAAGAAATAAAAGCCCATTCAAAGCATTTATTATAATAACTATAATTTTATTAGTATTATTTTTTTTATATAGAAACTCGAGTTTATTTTATCGAAAAAAAATAATATTGCCCTTTAGCCTGCATTTAAATAGACAAGAACTATATATGGTTAAGGGTGAGGAATTTAGGTTGTTTGTATATGGTATCAACAAACGAGTTTCATATCATTCTACTAACTTTAGGGTTGCTGGAGTTAATTTTAATGGCAGAGTATTTGCTTATCAAACTGGAAAGGCTTATATAATTGCAAAGGTTGACAATAAAGAATTGAAATGTAGGGTTAAGGTTATTGATCTAAATAAAAAAAGACTTACTTTAGATGTTTCTGATACATATAGGCTAAGAGTGAAGGGGCCTGCCATCCTAGTAAGATACAAAAGCAGTAATCCATCAGTTGCTAATGTTAATATCTTTGGTAAGATAAAGGCAAAGAGTCCAGGAAAAGCAACAATTACAGCAACTGTAAGAGGAAAGATCTTAAAATGCAAGCTAACAGTAAAATAAGATTATATCAATTGAAAAAAGGGACTTGTTATTTATGCGGATTTAATATTTTATAGACAAATTTATCATAGATTGGTCTAAAATCTTATAGCCTGGATTAAAATATTAGTAATAGTATATTAGTGGAGTTAAATATGAAAAAGAATATAAGCCTGGTTTTTGTTTCACTAATTTTTTTAATCTTATTACCAAAAACAATAATAAGTGCAAACATAAAAATGACAAAACCGGATGTTAATGATGCTATACCAGTAACAGCTATTGTGAATAGTCAGATGGAATTGGATACTCCTTCTGCTGTATTAATTGAAGGGTCTACAGGGACAGTACTATATGAGAAAAACAAGGATGAAAAATTAAAGCCTGCCAGTGTTACAAAAATAATGACCTTATTACTGATTTTTGAGGCAATTGACTCGGGTCAAATAAGCCTTATAGATGATGTTACCGTAAGCGACCATGCCGCCTCAATGGGTGGATCTCAGGTGTTTCTAGAGCCTTACGAAGTGCAAAATGTAGAAACCATGATAAAATGTATAAGTATTGCCAGTGCAAATGATGCTTCTGTAGCTATGGCTGAACATATAGCAGGTTCTGAAGAGGAGTTTGTTGCTAGAATGAATGCAAGGGCTAAAGAACTTGGTATGAATAATACGAATTTTATCAATTGCAGTGGTTTGGATGCTGATAATCATTATACAACAGCATATGATATTGCTATAATGTCTAAGGAATTAGTTACGCGTTTTCCACAAATAAGTAACTATTCAACTGTCTGGATGGATACCTTTGTCCACACAACAAGAAAAGGTAGAACTGAATTTGGATTAACTAATACTAATAAGTTAATTAAGTCCTATAATGGAATTACAGGACTTAAGACAGGTTCTACTAGTCAAGCAAAATACTGTCTATCTGCCACTGCAAGACGGAACAATATGGATTTGATAGCAGTTATTATGGCCGCACCTGACACAAAAACCAGGTTTAGGGAAGCAGCAAAACTACTTAATTATGGATTTGCCAATTATTCAATCTATGTTGATGATAATAAGGATATTATTATTGAACCAGTAAGGGTAACAAAAGGGGTATCCGACCTAGTTGGGGGAAAAGTAAAGGGGGATTTTTCATTTTTATGCTCAAAAGGTAAATCATCTGAGAATATAAGAAAAGAACTTGTCTTATATGATAAGGTATCGGCACCAGTTACTATTGAGGATAAGATAGGAGAGATTATCTATTATTATGATAATGAAAAAATAGGATCTGTTGATATTTTAGCATTAGAATCAATAGATAAAGCTGGATATATTGACAGTCTTGTTAAATCCCTAAAAAAATTTTTCATAGCTAATAAATAAGATTCTGGCTTATTGACACACTTAATACTTGCAGTTATAGTATAATAGATTAGAATTTTCTAAGCTTTACAGGTTTGAAAGGAGAAACCATGGTATTTATTTGGATTCTATTAGGCTTTACTATACTTTTTATTCTATGGTCTTTCCTAGAACAAAAAATAATTGTAACAACAAGATATAATATCAGTCTACAAGAGAATAAGAGTATTAATAATAATATTTCCTTTGTACTTTTGTCAGATATCCATAATAAAAGATTTGGAAAAAAAAATAAAAGGCTTATAAAGAAAATATTTAAAGAGAAGCCTGATTTTGTTATAATAGCAGGGGACCTTGTAACAAAAAGAGTGACCACTTATCCAAGTAATGCTTATAATATTATAAAAGACCTTTCGGACCATTTTCCGATTTACTATGCTTATGGAAATCATGAACAGGCTTTTGAGGATTTGAAAGATATAGATAAGGACTTGGTAGACGATCTTGAAGGTCATCTTTATGAATCATGGAAATTGTTTAAAGAGAAATTACTTAAGCTAGGTGTATATCTTTTAGATAATAAAAGCCTTATATTACAATATAGAGACAGCAGATTAATTATCTCGGGCCTATCAATTTCAGCTGAGTATTATGGTAAAGGAAAAGGACTTTCTTTCAACCAGGAAGATATGAAGGATTATCTTGGTAATAGGGACTTGGAGGGCTACCAGATATTAATTGCTCATAATCCCGTATATTTCAAGTCTTATATAAGCTGGGGAGCAGACTTGGTCTTGTCAGGTCATATCCATGGGGGCTTGATACGCATTCCTTTTATAGGAGGTCTTATTTCTCCTCAGATAAAGCTTTTCCCAAAGTATGATGGGGGTCTTTATGTGGAAAATGACCAGTACATGGTGGTATCTAGGGGACTAGGAAGTCATTCCTTTATGCCAAGGATATTAAATCCGCCTGAAATTATCCTTGTAAGCCTTAAGGCTAACTAAGGATGATGATAAGTTTTGCTTGTCAAGTAATTAAGTATAGATAAGGCTATAGAAGACCTATGAAAGGAGCACTATGAGTATTCCTGTAAAACTGGAGGTATTTGAAGGTCCTTTAGACCTTCTGCTTCATTTGATAGAAAAAAACAAAGTTAATATATATGATATTCCCATAGTTGAAATTACAGAGCAATATTTAGATTACATAAAGCAAATGGAATCAAGGGATCTTGAAATTATGAGTGAGTTTCTTGTAATGGCGGCTACTTTAATTAAGATCAAATCCCGTATGCTCTTACCCGCACCAGAAAGCGAGGAAGAAGAGGAGCTTGATCCAAGGCAGGAGCTAGTTGATAAGCTTTTGGAATATAAGATGTTTAAATACGTTTCTGATAAGCTAAAGGATAAGCAAGAGGATGCTTCAAGGGTTATGTTTAAGTCTCCCTCTATTCCAAAGGAAATAAGTGATTATAAGGAAGAAATAGATGTTGAAGAATTGGTTGGAGATTTGACCCTATCAAAGCTTCATGAAATATTTACATCTATTATAAAAAGGCAATCAGACAAGATTGACCCTGTTAGAAGTAAGTTTGGTAAAATCGAGCAGGAAGAAATTGATTTATCTCATATCTTTACTCAGATACAGGAGTATGGTATTGCCCATAAGGTCTTTTATTTTAGAAATTTACTGGAAAGCCAAACCACCAGGATGGAAGTAATAGTGACCTTTCTTGGGATTTTGGAGCTTATTAAGCTTGGTAGAATTAAGATAGACCAGGAGTATATTTTAGATGATATAAAAATTACATATATGGCTTCAGATGTTATAACTATGGAGGAGGCAGGATTTTAGTGGAAATAAAATTAGTAGAAGCACAGATTGAAGCTATTCTCTTTACCATGGGTGAAGCTGTAGAATTAGATAGACTAGCTATGGCTATAGACCATGATGAGGATACAGCAAGAAAAATCATTCAAAATATGATGGATAGGTATGAGGATGAAAGTAGGGGGATTTGTATTATTGAGTTAGATGGAGCTTACCAGCTATGTACAAAGGCTTCTATGTATGAGACTATAATAAAGATAACTCATATTCCTAAAAAGCATGTACTTACGGAAGTGCTGCTTGAGACCCTATCGATTATTGCATATAAACAGCCTATTACAAGAATGCAGATTGATGCAATTCGAGGAGTCAAGTCAGACCATCCGGTAAATAAATTACTAGAATATAATTTGATATGTGAGTTGGGTAGGTTGGATGCACCGGGAAGGCCTATTTTATTTGGTACAACTGAGGAGTTTTTACGTTGCTTTGGTCTGCAATCCTTAGATTCACTTCCTGCAGTAAATCCTGAAAAACTAGAAGATTTTAAACTTCAGGCAGAAGAGGAAGCACACCAGCTTACACTTGATATATAAATTGAATATTATTATATAAAGATTTTAAGAAGAGTTGTCTTATGCTAGGGCAACTCTTTGTTATATTTCTCAAATCAAACCCTTTCTTGTTAATTTGCACAAAAACTAACAGTAATACTAAACACTGAGTTTACAATTATTAAATCAAGATTATATTGATAGTAATACCTTGGGAAAATATGATGCTATTGATGTAAATGTATATCAGTCAAACATTTTTCATACTAAGATGCTTATTAAGGAAATTGAGTTACAGCATTACTTATTTAATACAGATGTGTATAAATTAACTCCTAAGCAAAGGCTAGAGATTACTATGTATATAAATCCTGATGTGGCTTTGACAGCTCAAAAGGCATTTTATAGTGAGAAAAAACAAATCCCACCAATAGACAGCGCTTCGAGTATTTCAGGAGAATTTGTTATGGCATATCCCCCAGGAATTCCAATTCTAGCTCCTGGAGAAAGAATTACTGAGGAAATGATCAATTATATTCTTTATGCTAAAGATAAGGGCTGTGTAATGACCGGCCTAAAGACACGACTTTAGAACAAATAAGTATTGTTACAAATTCTTTTGCTCCTTAATTATATTACTTAGGAATAAGTCGGTATTCATTTAAATAAATTTAAGTAAGGAAAGCATTAGGATGATTTACTTGATTTATTTAAAAGCAAAATTTAATAAAGCGTCTATCGTATGTATAGGAATAATTATTTTTTTTACAACAATCAATTTTATAGACATAAAAAATTATTATGATGAAATGTATAATCAATACGAAATTGAAAATAATAACTTTGAAGACAAGTTAAAAAAGGAAAATGGGGTTTCTAGGTATTTCGACCTCTATGATTTTAATGAGCAAGGGCTAGACATAAATGAGCAGGAAATAAATGAGCAGGAAATAAATGAGCAGGAAATAAAAAAGCCTGAAAATCTTAAGTTAAATTCATTATCGGCCTTACTTATGGATGGAGATAACAATAGGGTTCTATACGAACTAAACGGTTATAAAGAAATGCCAATGGCAAGCACAACTAAAATAATGACATGCATTATTGCCTTAGAACAAGGAAATCTAAATGACATAATAAGTGTGTCATCATATGCAGCAAGTATGCCTGATGTACAGCTTAATATCCGTAAGGGTGAAGAGTACTATCTAAAAGATCTGCTTTATTCATTAATGCTTGAAAGTCACAATGATGTTGCTGTAGCCATAGCAGAACATATAGGTGGGTCTGTAGAAGGTTTTGCCACCTTGATGAACGATAAGGCAAGAGAGCTAGGCTGTAATAATACCAATTTTATTACACCTAACGGCCTAGATGCAGAAGGCCATTATACAAGTGCCAGAGACTTGGCCGTGATCTCATCCTATGCTATTAATAATAAGGATTTTATAGATATAACCAATACATCCTCTTATCAATTTAAAGAAGTAAATAATGCTAGAAGCTTTACAGTAACTAATAAAAATAAATTTTTATATATGATGGATGGGGCTATTGGTATAAAAACAGGTTTTACAGGTAAGGCAGGATATTGCTTTGTAGGTGCCATTAAGCGCCCGGATAGAACACTTATTTCAGTAGTACTTGGATGTGGATGGCCCCCAAGTAAAAATCTTAAGTGGACGGATACAAAACGTCTAATGACCTATGGTATTGAAAATTATATAAGAAAACAGATATATTTAGATAAAGAACTAGGACCCTTATATGTTGAGGACGGTCAAATTAGTCTAGTTAATTTAAGTGTGGATGGAGATATGAACATATTATTACGGGATGATGAGAGAGTTCGTATAGACTATATCATACCCGACAAGCTTGATGCGCCCATAGAAAGAGGTCAAGAAGTAGGATGTGTAAAATATTATATTGATGACAAGCTATATAGTGAAGTACCAGTACTTGCAGAAAATACAAGTGCTAGAATTGATTATAGTTTTTGTTTTATGAGAATTTTCAAACTATGGAGCCTGCAGTAGTGCTTGAAAAATAGGGAAAAATTTGTTATATTTATAATTACTAGTAATAAATATCAATAAAGTTTAATATGAAAAGATATTCATTAGTAATAAAAATCTACTATTGGGACTGATAAAAAACTATAATAAGAGGTGTGTGAATGGGAAAAAAGATTACAGATAAGGTTACATGGGTTGGTAAGGTGGATTGGGAGTTAAAAAACTTTCATGGACACGAATATTCCACCAATAAGGGATCATCTTATAATTCCTATCTTATTAGGGACGAAAAGACTGTATTAATAGATACTGTTTGGCTCCCATATGATAAGGAATTTGTAGCAAATCTTAAGAGGGAAATTGACTTAAAGGAAATTGATTATATTATAGCCAACCACAGTGAAGTGGATCATAGTGGGGCCTTAGTAGAGCTTATGGCTGAAATTCCAGACACTCCCATATACTGTACAGCTAATGGAGTCAAGATATTGAAGGGGCATTATCACCAGGACTGGAACTTCGTCACAGTGAAAACAGGTGATACTTTAAATATTGGAAGCTCTACTCTTACATTTGTAGAAGCCCCCATGCTTCATTGGCCTGATTCTATGATGACTTATATGTCTGGTGAAAACATCCTATTTAGTAATGACGCCTTTGGTCAGCATTATGCAACAGAATCCCTATACAATGATAATGTAGATAATTGTGAGCTTTATGCAGAGGCATTAAAGTATTACGCTAATATACTTACTCCATTTAGTAGACTAGTTACTAAGAAGATAGAGGAGGTATTAAGTTTTAATCTACCAGTTAATTTGATATGTACCAGTCACGGTGTTATTTGGAAACATGAGCCTACCCAGATTATTGAGAAGTATCTTAAATGGGCTAATGACTATCAAGAAGACCAGATTACTATTATCTATGATACCATGTGGAACAGTACTAGGATAATGGGTGAGGCAATTGCAAAGGGAATTATGCAAGCAGATTCTAAGCTAACAGTAAAACTGTTTAATGCTGCAAAAGAAGATAAGAATGATTTAATAACTGAAATCTTTAAATCAAAAGCTATACTTGTGGGTTCACCTACAATAAACAATGGATTTTTACACTCCATAGCAGGACTACTAGAGATGGCCAAGGGAATGAAATTTAAGAACAAGAAGGCTGCGGCCTTTGGAAGCTATGGATGGAGTGGAGAGGTTGTAAAGCAATTGACTGAAAGACTAAAGGATGCCGGATTTGAAGTAGTAAATGACGGTATAAGATCCCTTTGGGTTCCAGATATGGACGAAATGGATTCTCTGACTAATTACGGGAAGGCATTTGTAGAATCAATATAGGATTTATATAGCTTAAAAATATAAAACTGTTCAAAATAGGATTGACTCCTTATTTTGAACAGTTTTTTGTAATAGGAAATTTCATCTTATTATAGAGTTTAGAATTTTTAATTATCAAATCCAAAATATTTAATGGAATTATTGTAGGATATATCCTCTATAAGTTTCTTTAATATTCTTCTATCATTAGGATATCTTCCGGTCTCTACCAGTGTACCAAATATATCACATAGGATACGTCTGAAATATTCGTGCCTTGTATAAGAAAGAAAACTTCTTGAATCTGTAAGCATTCCAACAAAATTACTTATAAGGCTTAAGCTAGATAGGGTTAAAATGTGGTCTCTCATTCCCATTTCATGATCATTAAACCACCAGGCAGACCCATGTTGAAGCTTTCCAATTGCTGTATCATCCTGAAAGCAGCCAATAACTGTATCTATAGCGGAATTATCTATAGGGTTCAGGGAGTAAATGATGGTTTTTGCTAGTTGATTTGTCTGGTCTAGGGCATTTAAAAAATCGGCCAACATAGCAGAGGAATTCCTGCTATCATCTATACAATCAAAGCCTGTATTAGGGCCAAGTGTCTTGAATTTACGTTTGTTATTATCTCTTTTTACACCATAGTGAAGCTGCATCACCCAATTTAACCTGTGGTATTCTTTCCCTAAGAATAGTAGTAATGCTGTTTTGAATTTTAAGACTTCTTCATAAGAAGGAATATTTCCAGCAAGTCGATTGGTCATGATTTTTTCTATTTCATCATCTGATGCAGGATAATACATAATAAATTCAAGTCCATGATCGGAGGTTTTACACCCAAGTGAATCAAAGAATTCCATACGATTTTTTAAAGCTTCACATAGGCTTTCAAAGCTATCTATCTTTATATTGCTAACTTGTGAAAGCTTATCAAGATAATCTAAATACTGGGCTTTGTCAATGTTTATAGCTTCATCAGGACGAAATGCAGGAAGTACCTGTGTCTCAAATGACTTGTCTTTTGCAATGCGGATATGGTGTTCCAAGGAATCAATAGGATCATCAGTAGTACAAAGATGTGTAACATTTGACTTTTGAATTATTCCTCTAGCACTTAGGTCTTTATTCTTTAAGATTTCGTTACAAAGGTTCCACACTTCATCAGCAGTCTCAGAATTTAAACAGCCTTCATAACCAAAATAGGTCTTAAGCTCCAAATGACTCCAATGGTAAATGGGGTTACCAATGGCAAGCTCAAGGGTTTCTGCCCATTTCTGAAACTTTTCTTTATCTGATGCATTACCAGTTATATATTCTTCATTTACACCATTAGCACGCATTAATCGCCATTTATAGTGGTCACCGCCTAACCAAAGCTGAGTAATATTTTCAAATCGTATATCATCAGCTATTTCCTTAGGGTCTATATGGCAATGATAGTCTACTATAGGCATCTTGCTTGCATAATCATGGTATAAGCTTTTAGATGTATCATTTGATAATAAAAAATCCTGATTCATAAAGGGTATCATAGAAATCCTCCATTCATTGCTTTCTGTTTTTATTATTGAATTTTTCTAAATTATATATTCGGGAATTTATAAAGTCAACCATATAGAAGTAAATATAGGAAAATAAAAAAGTTTATAATGTAACAATAAATATAAATATAATTTTTGTTCATAATATTAGAAAGAAAAACTATTATGAGTATAGGCAAATATGCAGCTCTGAGGATTAAATAATTTTCGCACTAAAAAGGCCTTATTTCTTAGTATTTATGTATGGTTCATGGTAAAATATAAATAAACTTTTACGTAAAGGATGGATTTTACCATGAGTAATACTTTAACAAGAGAAAAAAAGCGAAAGCTACAAGAAAAAGATAAAGGGATTATAGATTTTGTTAAAATACAAAATCATATGTTTCCCGATTTGATTAAGAGATTGGGAACTGTTTTGGATCCACGACATCAAAGCTATATTATATATGATACAGACACCTTACTTTACCTTGTTATTTTAAAGAACATTTTCTCGCTTCATACCATGAGAGAGATGAATGACTGGTTTTATGATGGCAACTGCC
>JAAYRC010000162.1 GCA_012518975.1 Clostridiales bacterium | reverse complement strand
GTCCTCCTTGGTTTCTTAATTATGTTCTTATGCCTCTTCTGCCTAATAGGCAAAATGAATGGGCAGTTTGCAATCCGCCCTACGGTTTTTTTTATTACGGCACAATGGTTTTAGCCCATAAGGATACTAAATATAAAGAGCTAGTGGGAGAGTTTATAAAATGGGTAACCCTAGATACATCAGAAAACGGTTATCAGTATCTATGGGCTAATGAATATCAAAGGCCGAACCCTGATGTTAAGAGGGTGGCTGCTTTGCCAGCAGTTATGGACGGTATGGATGGTAGCTTTGATTTTATTGGTGGACAGGATATTTATGAGGCGTATATATCCGCTGCAAAGCTTGCTAGAGGAGATAATTATTCTGTCTACGACTTAGAGATTGGAGTGTTGTGGAAAGAAGAGGTGCTTAAGTATGCAAGAGGAAAAAAATCACGGGACCAGGCTATTGATGATTTTAAACAAAAGGTAAAAGAAAAGTATGTGGACTTGATAGTGGAGTAGGAGATGAGATTGTATGAGAACGCTTTATTTGCTATCTATAATGATTTTATTATGTGGTTTGGCAGGATGCTCTTTAGGTAATAATAGGGAAAATAGTCTAGATAAGGATAAAGAAATTGAATGCATTAGTGACAGTGGACCCTCTAATGACCAAGATAATAATGAAGTGCTTGATTCGATTAATCCCCAAGAAGAAAATACACAGGAAGAACTAGGTCCTACGAGTGAAGAAGAAAATGTTATCAATATTTGGTCCTTAATGGGTGATTTCACCAGTGTTATTAATGTTTTTATAAAAGCCCATCCTGACTTTCCCTATGAAATTCGTATAACAGACCTTTCTCAAGCGAGCTATAGCTATGAAGTAGCTCTTAATGACACTCTTACTAATGGATCAGAAATCTTTGGATTAGACATGCCTGATATATATCCAGTAGAAATGTCCTATGCCTTTAAATATACTCAGGGAGACTCTTATCAATATGCTGCTGATTACAAGGATTTAGCTATTGATGTAGACAGGCTCCTAAAGGAGGCGTCTATACCCCAGTATTTTATTGACTTGTGTACTAGTCCAGAGGGCAAGTTAGTAGGCCTAGGCTACGAAAATACAAGTGGGGCCTTTATATATCGTAGGTCAATAGCTAAAGATGTATGGGGAACAGATGACCCCTCAGCTATAGAGGCTATTATTGGTCCTGGTTGGGAGAGGTTTTTTGAGGCGGCCGAGGAACTAAAGGAAAAAAATTATGGCATTTGTTCAGGGGTATTTGATATATGGCATTCTGTAGCAAATAGTGCCAATCAGGGTTGGATAGTAGATGATAAGCTTTATATTGACCCTAAAAGGGAAGAATTCCTGGAATATGCAAAAATACTTAAAGAAAATGATTATACTAATAATACTATACAATGGACTGATGAGTGGTATTTAGATATGAAAGGACAAGGAGGTAAGGAGATATTTGGCTTCTTTGGTCCTTCCTGGTTTGTTAATTACATTATGTCTACTTATAGTGGAGGAGGGACCCTAGGTGAGGGAACCTACGGTGACCTGGCCATATGCAAGCCTCCTGTTGGTTTCTTCTGGGGAGGAACTGTGGTTCTAGC
>JAAYRC010000161.1 GCA_012518975.1 Clostridiales bacterium | reverse complement strand
TTGAAGATATATATTTTTCTTCCATGGAAACAAGGGCCCTAGGTATATATCTTCCCCATGATACTTTTGTTATGGTATCGGATTTGCTGGGTGAGTCTCATGATGCTGTTTTGATATATGCAAATCTAAAAGAAATTAATAAAGATATTGAAATTGGTATCAAGGAATTAACCGGTCTTGAAGCAACTACATATTCATCTAACTTAAGTAATTTACTATTAAGTTTTGATATTGAAATTATTGAAACTTCGAGAGTCTTGATGGCATTTATTATGGCAGTTATGGTTATTGCCTTTGCATTTATTATTGTAGCTGTTTGCCTAATAGTCGTAAGATTTAGAATTAGCAACAGCATAGAGGAGGATATGGCCAAGATAGGATCATTGAAAGCTATAGGATATACAAGTAGGCAGATTATATTGTCAATAGTATTGCAGTTTGTTTTGATTGCATTAACAGCTAGTATATTAGGAATAATATTATCTTATATGACTACACCCATTATATCAGATGTATTTGCTCAACAATCAGGCATTAAGTGGATTCAGGGTTTTGATTTATATATAAGTACTATGTCTCTAGGATTAATTATTATTATAGTGATGCTTATAGCCTATATTAGCTCCAGAAAAATCAAGAGATTAAATCCCATAGTAGCCCTTAGAGGTGGGATTATTACCCATAATTTTAAGAAAAACCATTTGCCCTTAGAGCACTCAAGGGGAAATATTTCATTCTTTCTTGCAATTAAAAACCTTTTACAGAACAAGAAGCAGGGTATAATGATAACAATAATAATGTTCGCAGTGTCATTTACAGGTGTATTTGCAGTTGTTATGTTTTACAACACTACTGTTGATACAAAGGCCTTCAATGAGACCCCTGGAATAGAGCTTTCAAATGTCGTTCTATCATTAAAGACTGATACTGATCATGATAGGATAAAGGAAGAAGTAATAAATATGGAGGGTGTGAGAAAGGCTCAGTATATAGATGATGTTATGGTGGTAGTAAACAAATATGAGGTAAGAGCTTTTGTAATGGAGGATTATGGAGCCAAAGAAACAGATACAATTTATGAGGGCAGATATCCAAAGCACGCTAATGAGATAGCGATTGCAGGTCACCTTGCTAAAATGCTTAATAAAGATATAGGTGATAGTATAAGCGTAGAGTATAGTGGTGTCAAAGAAGATTACTTAATAACGGGTTTTACTCAGGGAACTTTTATGGGTGGTATCAATGCCTCAATTAGAAGAGATGGTTTCATTAAGATAAATCCTAATTATAAAGAGCAAAGTCTTCAAATATATCTTGATAAAGATTATGATGCAGGGATATTATCTAAAAAGCTAGAAGGCTTATACAAGGAAGAAAAACTAGCAATTACGGATATGGATTATGAAATTGGGGTTGGTGCTGGTGTTTATACCGATATTGTTTCTAAAGTAGGAATAACGATTTTAGTAGTAACTATAGCAGTAGTTATTCTAGTACTTTACTTTGTAATAAACTCATCAATAATTAGAAGGAAGCGAGAGCTTGGAATTCAAAAGGCAATAGGATATACTACTTACCAACTAATGAATCAAATATCCATGGGACTGCTTCCTTCCACTATAATCGGGGTGGTCATAGGATGCCTGGTCAGTGCTACGAAAAGTAATGCAATAATGTCCTTAGTTCAAAGAGGAATGGGAATAATGAAAGCAAACTATGTGGTTGTTCCATTATGGATAATAGAATTTGCTATTTTATTGATAGTGGTTTCATATATAACATCGATACTACTTACCTATAGGGTTCGAAAGATATCAGCCTATGCTTTGATAACAGAATAAAATCAACCTATCACTTACAACAAGAGCAACCTTGCAATACATGGGGAAGGTTGCTCTTTTTCATACTATTAATTGACAAGATATACCACAGCAAGTATAATTTTAACACAATTGTTTTATTAGGCTAGTTTGCTATTAAGCATTTGATAGAATATTTAGACTTCACTTCAGAGTGAAGGATTTAACAGGT
>JAAYRC010000004.1 GCA_012518975.1 Clostridiales bacterium | reverse complement strand
CTTTTTTATTGCTAGGTATAGAAGTCCGCAAGCAACTATAATCATAATTACGTTTTTGTAGGTAATACTAGAAAACCCTGAAGCTTCTATTAAGCTTACAACTGTATTTTTTAAATAGTCCATTTTTCGTCCTTCCTCTTTTTTTGAAAAAGGGATTTACCAAACAAATCCACAATAATATTTAATTTAGTGTTGCTAATAAGTCTCCTGCTTCTACTGACTGACCAGCAGTTACATTGATACTTGCTATAGTTCCATCTTCAGAAGCAACAATTTCATTTTCCATCTTCATAGCCTCAAGAATAAGGATAACCTCACCCTTCTTTATCACCTGTCCTACATTAGCTTTTAAAGATAATATCTTTCCTGGCATAGGTGAACTTACCTTTATAGCACCTTCTGAACCAGAAGCAGCCTTTGGTGCAGGAGCTGGAGCTGCAGCGGGCTTTTGTACTGGTGCCTGAGGAGCTGCTGGTGCTACTGGAGCAGGGGCGGCTGCAACTGGGGCAGCAGAGGATACTCCATTGTTTTCTTCAACTGATACTTCATAGGTGTTACCATTGACAGTAATTGTATAATATTTCATGTTAAAAATCCTCCTTGTGATCTTATAAGATAACCACTCTAATATAATTAATATAATATCCTTCTATTATTAACCTTACGAATGGAACGTACAACAAAGCCACCTGCTGTAGTGTCAGACAAACCTTCAGATTTCATACTAGCTATTGCTGCTGTAATCACTGCTACAAGCTCATGATCATTCATTAAATTAGTTTCTTCCTGATGTACAATCTGCGCTATTGCATTATCCACTGGAGAGACCTTTGCATCTGAAGCTTTGCTCTTATTATTTTCTTTTGAAGCAATATTAGGTAGATATTTAAACAAGCTAATTACAAATATAATTAGAGTTAAAACAGCAAAAACAATAGCCATACCTAATACTGTATTTAACACTCCCATCTCCATACGGTGACCTAGTGACTCCTTGGAAAGAAGGATTGTAGTATTTGCTATACCGTTATTTAATATGGTCATAATATGAATCAAACCTTTCTTTTTGTGACATCGCTATCATGTGTCCTACACAGTTTAAAATGAACCATGCTTTCTAAGGGGTCTTGCTTCACTTTTAGTAAATAGCATTTCAAATGCATAAATCAAATGCTTTCTAACTGTTTCAGGCTCAATGATATTATCTATATATCCTCGTTTTGCCGCTGAAAGACCTGCATTTTGAAGGGAAGCATATTCTTTTGCTTTCTCATTAATTACCTTATCAGACTCACCCTCATACATAATCTGTGCAGCTAATTTTGCATCCATCATACCTACTTCACTATTTGGAAGTGCAAATACATAGTCTGCTCCAATATGCTTGGAATTCATAGAAACATATGCACTACCAAAGGCTTTACCAACTATGAGATTAACCTTAGGAACTGTAGCATCTGTAAAGGCATAGGTAAGCCTAGCTGATGCTTTTGCTATAGTCTTTTCCTCCATAATATCAGCCTTATAACCACTTACATTAGTAAGCGTTAATACTGGAATATCGAATGCATCGCAAAAACGTACAAAATCAGTAGCCTTTATACATCCATCTGTAGTTAGTTTGGATTCAAACTGCTCTATAACTTTACCATTATCATCTAAAACCTTAGTTCTGTTGGCAATTGCACCTACAGTAATGCCATTCAAACGAATAAAACCAATTACCATTTCTTTGGCATAATCAGCCTTTAGCTCTAAGAAATAGTTGTTGTCAGAAATGTCCATGATTGCTTGTTTTGTATCCTCTAGTTTTGATTCAAGTTCAGGCACAAGACGATTCATATCATCAGATATCTGGGATACACAGCCTTCATCCTCATTATTAGAAGGTAGAATTGAAACAAGCTCACGTATTTTATTTAATACATCAAGCTCAGATGTACCAACATAATCAACAGTCCCTGATTCTGCATTAAAAGCAGGGCTTGAGGTATCTAGCTTTTCTTTGTTGTTCCCCAAAATAGAGTTAGGGGTTTGGATAAATAGTCTAGCCTTATCGCCCCCAATAAATGAAAAATCGCTTAAAGAAGCCATAACAGCTAATCCACCACCGGAATTACCAAATATGGCGGATATTTGAGGAATAACACCAGAAGCCATAGCCTGCTTCTGATAGATCTCACCAAAGCTATTTAAGGCATCAGTAGACTCCTCTAATCTCATACCGGTCGAATCAATTAATCCGATAACAGGAGCTCCTACCTTAAGTGCCAAATCATATACTTGGGTAATTTTTTTGGCGTGCATTTCGCCAATGGAACCTCCAAGAGATGATGAATCCTGGCTAAATACATAAACGGGATTACCGTCAATGAGACCATAGCCAGCAATAACGCCATCATTTGGAACTTCCTTCTGTCCTAGATTGAAATCAGTACTTCTTTTCGTAACGAATGCACCGACTTCAACAAAACTATTGTCATCAAGCAATGAAGTAATTCTTTCTCTTGCTGATAGTTGTGCTGTATTTGACATTTTCAGCCCTCCATTTTTCTAAATGTAGTAGAAAACCAATTTTCTGCCAATTCTAATTGTATTATATTTAAAATTAAAAGGCAAGTAACATCAGACTATTTATGAAATTTTTTATAACTTTATTTTGCATTTATAAGATAATCATCATTTTATATCTAAATCCTGTAAATTATTTGTCACCAATGCATTTAATAATTTTATCCAGATTAAAACCTTTACGGTATAAAGATGAAATAAGCTTCTGCTTATCTTCCCACACAAGACTAGCAGTATCTGTATATCTTTTCTCTATGCCCTTGTTTATAGCCAGTATTTCTGGATCTATACTTTCTGTAGGAGAATTATATTCAATATCAATAACTTTTTCTAAAACTTCTTTATTTATACCTTTTTTTATAAGCTTAGTTTTAAGGTAAAGTTTACTATAACTTGTTTTTTTACTACGTATATAATTAGAAGCATATCGCTCATCATCTATATAATTATAGTCCTTAAGGTAGTCTATGGTTCTTACAATTATATCGTAGTTATAATAGGCATCCTGAAGCTTTGTATATAATTCTTTTTCAGTTCTATCCATATACTTAAGTATAGCTAAGGCCTTCTGCTTTGCACGGCGAAAAACCGTATCTTCTATGACTTCATCATATAAACTGGAGGATATCTCCATTCCCTTGGACAGCTTATATTTCTTTATATCTTGATAGTATAATAAGAATGCAAAAACATCGTCAATGTATATCTTATAAGCAGTTTTCCTTTTACTATAACCTATACTTATTTCTTCAATATCTGTAATAAACATAAAAAGTCCCTTCTTTATAATTCTGCTATAAACATCTTTTTATACTTATGTTTTATAAAATAACTTTTAATCAATTATAAAGGCTGTCCATAATATCAGGATTATTATTATCCAATTATTTTGACAGCCTAAAAACCTATATGTTTATTCTTCAATTCCTTCAACATATTTTTTGCTGGGTGCTATGTTGAACTTTTCCCTAACCTGTGTATAAATTTCTTCAAATATTTCGGGATTAGCTAAAAGATATTGCTTAGCATTCTCTCTTCCCTGTCCTATCTTAGCATCCTTGTAAGAATACCATGCACCACTTTTGTTAATTATATCAACCTCTGATGCCAAATCAAGAATATCTCCTTCCTTGGAAATACCTTTACCAAACATAATGTCAAACTCGGCTTCTTTAAAGGGAGGTGCTACCTTGTTCTTTACTACTTTAATACGGGTCCGATTGCCTGTAACCTCACCAGCCTGCTTAAGTGATTCAATTCGACGTACATCTAGACGGACCGATGAATAGAACTTAAGTGCTCTTCCTCCAGTGGTAGTCTCAGGATTACCAAACATTACACCTATTTTCTCACGTAGCTGGTTTATAAATATAACGATACATTGGGATTTGCCAATAATAGCAGTTAGTTTTCTTAATGCCTGTGACATTAATCTTGCTTGAAGTCCCATGTGGGACTCACCCATATCCCCATCAATTTCTGCCTTTGGAACTAAAGCAGCAACTGAGTCTACAATTACAATATCAACTGCTCCAGACCTTACCATGGTCTCGGTTATCTCTAAGGCCTGTTCTCCGTTATCAGGCTGTGATATATATAGATTATCAATATCTACCCCAATATTCTTAGCATATACAGGATCTAATGCATGCTCTGCATCAATAAAGCCAGCTATACCACCCATCTTCTGAACCTCTGCTACTACGTGTAATGCTACAGTTGTCTTACCAGAAGATTCAGGGCCATATATTTCAATTATACGTCCCTTAGGCAATCCACCAAGTCCAAGTGCAATATCTAGACTGATGGATCCTGTAGGTACTGTTTCAATATTCATAGTAGATGATGTATCACCCAGCTTCATAACAGAACCCTTACCATACTGCTTCTCAATCTGAGCTAATGCAGATTCTAAAGCTCTTATTTTGTTATCCTTTGACATATAAAAACCTCACCTTTCTTAGAGCCTACAAGCTTAATCCATGAATATGTAAATTAATAGTATAGTTACCATGGCTTGTAGACCACAATTTTACATACGAATTATAAGCCTACCTCTAATTATGAGATGCAATTAATACATCTAGATATTATTAAATCCACCTATATGCTATATACCTAATATATAATATTACTTGTTAATGAACTCATCTCACAAGAAATATGTTTTCGAACGAATGTTCTAATATTCATGATAACGTATAACATCTATAATGTCAACTCATTTTGGAATGTATATGGGAAAAAATATACTTAGAATTATTCAGAACATCAATAGAAATAGTTCAGTATATAGCACAGAAAATGAAGATATCTGTATTATATCAATTCTTAAGTCCCTTGTAAATAACTTCCACCTTAAAATACTATCCAAAAATTATTCTATTTGCTATGTAAATTAACCAGTGGTTAGGAAGTAGCTTTAATCATATATTTTACATGGCTGACATACTTTTGGATTATAACCAGCATCAGATAGTGCGTCTACGATCTGTTGCTTATGGTCATGTCCAAAGGTCTCCATAGTTATTGTAAGTTCAACAGCACTATTTCTATTGAGGCTTACAAACTGATTATGATCAAGCCTAATAACATTACCCTGCTCCTTTGCAATAATAGAAGCGACATTCAAAAGTTCACCAGGACGGTCAGGAAGCAATATAGATACAGTAAATACCCGTCCTCTTTGAATAAGTCCATGCTGTACAACTGAAGAAACTGTAATTATGTCCATGTTACCGCCACTTAATATAGCCGCAACCTTTTTATTTTTACATTTCAAATGCTTAAGAGCAGCTACAGTTAAGAGTCCAGAATTTTCAACCACCATTTTGTGGTTTTCTATCATATCAAGAAAATTAACAATTAATTCACTATCATCTACTGTTATTATTTCATCCACATATTTTTGAATATATGGGAAAACAACATCTCCAGGTGTCTTTACTGCTGTACCATCAGCTATAGTATCTACATTGTCTATTGTAACTACTTGCCCAGTCTTTAAGGATTCTTTCATACAGGCCGCATTAGCAGGCTCCACACCTATAACCTTAATATTAGGATTTAGCTGCTTAGCAAGTGTCGCAACTCCAGCAAGTAATCCACCTCCTCCCACAGGCGCAAGAATAATATCTACTGTGGGAAGGTCCTTAAAGATTTCCATAGCTATGGTTCCCTGGCCGGTTGCTACATCTTCATCATTAAAGGGATGTATAAAAGTATAGCCCTTTTCCTTGGCCAGCTGATAAGCATAATTACATGCCTCATCATATACGTCACCATAAAGAATCACTTCTGCACCATAACTCTTGGTTCGATTCACCTTAATTAAGGGCGTAGTATTTGGCATTACAATTATTGCCTTGGCATTGTAAAGCTTTGCAGCATAGGCAACACCCTGAGCATGATTTCCAGCCGAGGCAGTGATAAGTCCCTTATTTCTTTCCTTGCTTGATAGGGTGCTTATTTTATAGTAGGCACCCCTAACCTTATATGCTCCAGTAAACTGCATATTTTCTGGCTTTAGATAAACTTTGTTTCCTGATACTTCACTAAAATACTCACTATACATTAGCTTAGTACGAAGTATTACTTTTTTGACAGCTTCACTTGCTTCCTCGAACTTATCCAAGTTCATATTATCGTCTCCTATTCATTTTTCTCAAATAATGCATTCACAAAATCTTCTGCATTAAATTTCTGTAAATCATCAATTTGTTCCCCTATACCTATATATTT
>JAAYRC010000160.1 GCA_012518975.1 Clostridiales bacterium | reverse complement strand
CTATCATTCCAATCAAACTTAACTGTTGGAGCGTAGGTAATTCTGTTCTTTATGATTTTTGAATTAATTTTAAGCGATGTGTTTATTTTTTTCATAAATCCTCCTTTACTTAAAACTGAGGACAAGTCTATGCCCTCAGTATGCTACTTCTAACCTTCCCTACAGATATATAATTATCCAGAACCGCTCTCATATCTGTTCCTTCCTCTGCATCTGTAACTCTTCTACCATTTATGGTCAGTCTAAAATCATTGTTTTCTATAGCTGACCTTTCATAATTGTCTAGATAGAACTGGGTTTGTGCTGGTATACGATCATACAAAACACCTCTATAATCTGACATGGTACATCCAGGAAAGTTAACATTCCATATTTCATTTTTTTGTATAGGTCGGCTTAGTAGATCTTTTGTTATAGATAGTATGTTGGCATCCACCACATCATAATTATCATCCATTTCCTTAGAAAAGGCTATGGCAGGTATTCCATGTAACAAGGCTTCCATTGCTGCGGCTACAGTCCCTGAATACAAAATATCCAGTCCCACGTTATATCCGTAATTAACACCTGAAAACACGATATCTGGCTTATGCTCCATTAGATATTTAACCCCAACCTTAACACAGTCTGCTGGAGTTCCACTAACGCCATAAGCATGGACACTAGCCTCTGAAAAGTCGAACTGCTTAACCTCTAATGTTCCATATACTGTGATTTTATGGGACATAGCACTGCACTGTTGGTCTGGTGCAACAACCCATACTTCACCAAGACCTGCTGCCATCTTAGCTAAATGACTTATCCCAGTAGCAGAAATTCCATCATCATTTACAACTAATATTCTCATGTTCCCTCTTTTCTATTTGTAATGTAATCAAAGGTGTGTAGTTTCGCGTACACCTATTCTATCATAATGAAGAGGATAAGTTAATATAAGAACTTGATTATCATTCATCCGCCTCTACTTTCGATTTTATTATACTACCTGTAATTGCATTTACCTCATATTCATATTCTAATTTGCCTACCTCAAAATCAATCTCATAGATTGCTATATCATCATTATCGTAGCTACCATCTAGCTCTATTTCAAGATCTTTTACTTTTGCAGCATCCACTCCTGCATGCTGAAACACAATCTCTTTTATCTTATCTTCACTTATATAGTTCATCGGAGACTCAGTAGCTATTGGTTGGTTTTTATTATAAGCAGGTCTATCTCTATCCTCAGATTCGGATTTTAGTACTTCCCCTGTGTATGCATCAATCTCATACTCATATTCTGTTTTACTTGTCTCAAATTCTATTTCATATTTAACTCTATTATCATCTTTATCTAGCTCAACTTCATATTCTTTAAGATCCACCTCATCTACACCCGCATGATTTAAGGCTATAGATTTGGCTTTATCTTTGCCTATATACTCTTTCCCCATATTAGAATTTGAATTTGCTTCCTTATCTGAACCAGAATTATTTGATTCATTTCTTTCATATTCTAACACTTCCCCTGTAATAGCATCTATTAAATATTCATATTCGACATCATCAGTTTCAAACTCAATCTCGTATACAGCATTGTTAAATTCATTATCAAAATCTATTTCTATCTTTGTTATTTGATGTTCACCTACCTTACTATGGGTAAGAGCTGCTGCTTTGGCTTTTTCCTTTCCGATAAATGAGGTTTTTCCTATTGTACTATTATCCTTGTTAATACTATCTGTTTTAACTTCTTTATTATATTTAATAACTTCACCCGTTATGGCATGAATCTCATAGTCATATTCTGTCGTTCCTACCATAAATTCAATTTCATATAAGATAATTCCATCATCAGTATCAAATTCAATCTCTTCTGACCTAACCATACTCCCATCTACTTTTGCATGGGTGTAGGCAATAGCTTTAGCTTGCTCTTTACTAATATAAGCTTTTTTACTTGTATTACCTATCTTAGTTACTTCACTGGCTTCTATTCCCTTTGATTCCATAATTAAGGCTATTTCATGTACAGATAATTGTGCCAATTCTTCGAAATTCAACCTATTATCCTGCTTAATTAAATCATTAATTAGCTCTGCTTTTCCTTTAGATATATTATATTGGCTTGAAAGTTCCTTGATATTTTGATTCTCCCTTACTGCTTGACCAAATACAACTGACTCAAAATGCTTATTGTTAAGTATTTGTTCAATTGCTTTTGTTAGTTTTGCCTGTAACTGTGTAGCCCTTTCTACATCGTCATTTTCAACGGATACTAAGATAGCATTTTGCATATCTGAAAGATATCCATTTTGAAGCATGGAACCTAGTAAGGCATTTAATACTACATCTAAGTCTATATTTTTGAGATTCATATCCCCAATTACTTTCTCACCATCATCATTTAATGCTTGGCCTGACAACACTTTATCCTTTGAATTAACATTTAATTGGATACTGGGGTTTGCATCTATGATTACCTTTGAAATCACCGAATTATTAACCCTCCATCTATTAACAGCAAATCCAACGACTACTATTAGACCTAATGCCGCTACTGTTAATAAAAATCCTAGCCATTTTCTATTTCTAACTAATCTTCTATTATTCATCTTAATCACTATCCTTTCTGCCTATTGTAAAGTTTATATATATTCATTTTTTATACAGGGACAAGAGTTTACTACCTTTATTATGATATACACTTAAGCTCTATTACATACAATATCTATATATAATACTCTGATTATACTTAAATATATAGAAAAATCAATTACTATAGCGAACACTAGATAATAACATAAACTGTGTGGCAAAATTCTCCAATAAGCCTACAAATATATTTGCTTTATAGGTAATTGCTATGCTCACAAATACCCTTGTTAATATATGCAAGTTTAACAAGGACCATAAGCAGGTCCTCTGAGACCGTCGGTACTTAGCTGGCGTACTTTGGCGGCTTATGTACCGTTACGAGGCGAAGGTAGCGAAAGCGTGCCTGCTTTGGTTTGTTAAACTTACACAAAATCATAAGGTAAAGTAGAGTTTCACAATTACCTGATTTAATTTAAAGAAAAAGAAATGCCCTAAAGTCATACTTAAGGGCACTCATTTAAAAATTATAGTCAGTTATATAATAGTTATTAATCTATAAGGCCTGCTTCCTTAAGGAAGTTCTTGGCCACCTCTTTTGGTGTCTTACCATTGACATCAACTTCATAAGTCATCTCAGTCATCATAGCATTATCCATTATTCCTGCTAATCCATTTAATACTTCTTCAAGATTAGGCTCCACTCCTGCTAGTTCTTCAAAAAGACTATCTCTTACAAGTAAAGCTCCGTTATAATCAGGAAAATATTCCTTGTCATCTTCTAGAACTACTAATCCTGCTTTTTTATTAAGACCATCTGTTGCGTATACAATAGTCACATCTAACATACCATTTTCAACTGCTGAATATTTTAAACCAATATCAACAGGCTTAACCTCTTTAAATTTAAGACCATAGAATTCTGCAAATGGATTATATTTCATACTTCCTTCTTCGCTAAAAAATTCATGCTCTGCACCAAAAATCAAATTGTCTGCAACAGATACCAGGTCACTTATCGAAGTTAATCCATACTCCTTCGCTACCTCTTCAGTTACTCCAATCGCATAAGTATTGTCAGTTCCAAGCTGACCTAACAAACGGGCACCATGTCTTTCCATAGCCAATTCATTTGCATAATCATATATTGTTATACCTTCAGGTACATCAGTTACATCCTGTTTAAGGTATGTGGTAAGTAGTGTTCCATCATAACTGTTAAATAGGTCACATCTTCCTTTTGTAAGTTCATTGAAGCTATTAACAGGAGTCATCTCTTCACCTATTTTAACTTTAATATCAGTCTTATCCTCAACTAGAAGCTTAACCATCTGATGTATAATTCTCATCTCAGAAAATTGTCCATCATATATAAGAATGGTAGCTTCATCCTTAGACTTACACGCTGTCATGACAATCACCATTGTAGTTACAAACAATAAGCTAATAAGCTTTTTCATTACTTTTTTCAAAACTAAATCCTCCTTAATTTTTGTATCCCATTCCAACCTTCATTCTCTTTTCTATCCACGACATTCCAAAGTCAAAAACCACTGCCATGACCATTAGAGCTAGGGTTCCAGAAAGTATAAGTTTCATGTTCTGTATATGGATTCCTCTATATAGTATGGAACCTAGTCCTCCTCCTCCAACAAAGGACCCAAATACTGCAACTCCTATAGATGTCACAGTAGCTATTCTTATCCCAGTAAAAATCACCGGAAAAGCCAAGGGAAGTTCAACCATAAAAAGTCTCTGTATCTTTGACATTCCCATTCCTATTGCTGCATCCTTTATAGCAGGTCCTACCTCTGTAAGTCCAAGATAAGTATTATGAACAATGGGAAGTAGTGAATATAATACCAAACCCACAATAACCGTCGTCTTACCAGCTCCAAATACAATCATTATTACTCCAAGGAGTGCTAGGGCTGGAATTGTTTGAAGTATATCAACTATCCACAGAATAAACTTGCCTATTCTCTTATTGATATATGCGAGTATTCCTAGAGGTAGCCCCAGTATAATCGTAAATATTACAGCTATACATACGATTAAAAGATGCTCTATTACCATATTTAAAGTCATGCATTTCCCTTCCTTCCATAACTTGCTCTGCTTACATATCCTTGAAGCCTATCTATCCCTGAGCTAAGAAGGATTGCCATAATTCCCGCTGGGATAGCTCCAGCAATAATCAGAGTGTTGTTATTAGTATTTACACCAATATAGATGAATTCACCTAGTCCACCCAAACCTATCATAGTTGAAAGAACTGCCCAACTAACTGTATAGACCGTTGAAATTCGCAATCCTCCGATTATAGTTGGCATAGCCAAAGGAAGCTCAACCTTAAGTAATCTTTGAATTTTTGACATTCCGCAGCCTTTTGCTGCATCTACATACTGGTTTGGTACCTCTAATAGGCCTATAAATGTATTCTTTAAAATGGGGAATATGGCATAAACAGATAGGGCCACAATTATTGTTATGGGTTTCATCCCTAAATATATAAAGAGTATTCCCACAAATACAATGCCAGGTACGGTCTGAAATATTGATATTATTGGCAATATTATATTGGCAAACCTCGGTACTCTTGATAAACAGATTCCAAGAAATAAAGCTATAATAAAGGCTATAGATACACAGAGCAATACATATCCAAGATGTATGAATGTCGCTTTAATTAATTTTTCACCATATAGGTCAAACCAAGCAGCCATTATTCATCCCCTCCCCACACAGCACCAGCTATAGCTCTTGCAACGGTGGCCCAGGTTACTATTCCAACTGTTTTTCTCTCTTCATCTAGTACCACACAATATTTTTGCTTAGACTCAATCAGTTTATCATAGCATGTCTTTGCATCATCTTCTTTGCACACTATAGGACAGTCTTTATTGACAAGACTTTCTACAGATTGGTCTTTGGGTGCAGTTAAGCACTCATTTATAGTGACCATACCTAGGTAGGACTCATCTTCATTTTTTATAATTAAACTATCAATACTTCGGTTAGCCATAATCTTAATGCATTCTGCTACTGACCTGGACTTTCTAACCGCAAACACCTTAGTCCTCATAATATCTTTAACCTTTAGTTCTAGGCTGTGTCCATTATTAACTCTTTCTCCTAGAAAGCTTTTAACAAGATTGTTGGCCGGTTTAGCCAGCATCTCATCTGGTTCTGCCATCTGCACTATCTTACCCTCATCCATGAAGACAATACGATCTGCAAGATAGAGGGCCTCGTCCATATCATGGGTTACGAATATAATTGTTTTCTTTAGCTTCTTTTGAAGTGTTTTCATATCTTCTTGCAGGCTAGATCGTGTGATTGGATCCAAGGCACCAAAGGGCTCATCCATCAAGACAATTGGGGGTGAAGCTGCCAACGCTCTTAGTACTCCTATTCTTTGCTGTTGGCCGCCCGATAGTTCTGATGGATATTTATGAGCATATTCATCATAGGGCAGGTTCACCATCTCTAAAAGTTCGTGAACTATTTCATTACATTTTTCTTTAGAGTATTTTAAGAGCTTGGGAACCACAGATATATTCTGGGCGATAGTCATGTTAGGAAATAAGCCAATCTGCTGTATAACATATCCAATTGACCTCCTTAATTTTACAGGGTCTTCCTCTGCTATATCCCTGCCATCAATATATATATTACCCTTATTAGGTTTTATCAGACGATTTATCATTCTTAGGGTTGTGGTCTTACCGCAACCACTTTCTCCAATAAATACAACAAACTCTCCGTCTTGAATAGTAAAGTTTATATTATTCAGTATGGTTTTTTTATCATATTTTTTAGTAACATTTTTAAATTCTATCATATCTTCCTCCATTTATTTACAGACAACTTGATTTTTGTATGAAGTTGTCACTTTGGGATTATAGCGTCTTTTATTAGATTTGTCAAATGCAAATTTAGTTTTATAGTTTAGTTTGCTCAAATTATCGCACAAAAAACAGCCCATAGGCTAGTGCTTATATAGGCTGTAGTATAAAATATATTATCTTAAAATTTCTTATTCTTCTCCATTAACAAATGCAGTAAAACGCGACACCACACTGGCATCCCCTACAATAAGAACTCGTTCATCTTTAGAAAACTCATAATAAGGTCCTGGAGAAATAATTATGTCATTTTCCTGAATAGCTCCTATAATAGTTGCTCCAGTATTATGCCATATCTGCAGTTCTCCTATACTCTTACCAAGTACAAAAGAATCCTCAGGTATGGATATTTCAACTGGCTTTATTAAATCCGATCTTTTTTCCAAGGAAAGACGGACGATATCCTTTACTAAATTATTTATTTCTTGATCTAGTTTGTTTTTTTCAGTAAGTTTTTTTGTAAGAAGATGTCTTAAATCCGATAAATTCTTACTTTCCTTGAAACTATCAAGAAACTGTATAGAGTTCTTACGGGATTGAACAATAATACCACGACCTGGCACAATCTTTACAACTTCCTTATCCTCAAGAATGGACATTGCTCTTCTTATTGTCTCAGGAGAAACATTATATTCAGTTGAAAGTACAGACCGCCCTTTTAATTTCTGACCCTCTACTATCTCTCCAGATGCAATTCGAGATGATAAATTGACAGCAATTTTTAGATATCGTGGCGTTCTAAT
>JAAYRC010000159.1 GCA_012518975.1 Clostridiales bacterium | reverse complement strand
GGGACTTTTTTCACGTTATTGAATTGAGGCCTGTACAAAAAGAGAGAAAAGAAATGTACGTGAGTTTGCATCATGCATAGAATTGAATAAGAGCAGAATAAAGCCCCCTTATATATGAGGGAGCTTTTTAGATGGAATAAAAAACTAAAACATTATATAAAGAGATTCTTTTACTACTATTTTTAAAATATAGTATTGACGAGGACAATGTATTATAGTATACTTTACCCATTAAAAGCGTCAAAGCGTCAAAGTGTTAAAGCTTTTATAATTAGGAAGTATTTGTTTTGGAAATAATGGTTTTGCTAAAATAAATTGATACTTAAGCAAGAGGAGGAATATGAATGAAAAGTAAAAAGATATTAGTTGGATTGCTGATTCTTGTTATGGCAGTTGGACTACTAAGCGCATGTGGTAAGAAAGGAGCATTTAAAATAGGTGTTAACCAACTAGTTCCCCATGCAGCTTTAGATGCAAGCTATGATGGATTTATAGATGCCTTAAAAGATGAAGGATACATAGATGGTGAGAAGATCGTAATCGATTACCAAAATGCACAAAATGATCAGACAACCCTTAATACTATTGCTACAAAGCATGTAAATGATGGTTGTGATTTGATTTTAGCAATATCTACCCCTTCAGCCCTAGCTACTTTAAATGCAACTAAGGATATTCCTATCCTAGTAACAGCTGTAACTGATCCGGCGGACTCTGGTTTGGTTGAATCTAATGAAGCCCCAGGTGGGAATCTATCTGGAACCTCAGATCTTACACCTGTAAAACTTCAAATTGAGCTTATAAAAAAATTGATTCCTACAGCAGAAACAGTAGGCGTTCTTTATAGCTCCAGTGAAAGCAATTCAAAAATTCAAGTAGAAATGGCAATAGAAGCGGCAGAGGAATTAAACCTAAAGGTGGTAGAGGCTACCGTTTCTAGCACAAATGATATAGAGCAGGTGGTCCAGTCCCTGGTTGGAAGAGTAGATGTAATTTACGCACCTACTGATAATACAATTGCATCTGGTATGCCCACAGTAGCTATGGTTGCAAACCCCAATGGAATTCCTGTTATTTGTGGTGAAGAGGGGATGGTGAGTAAGGGTGGCCTTGCAACATATGGAATCGATTATTACAAGCTAGGTTGGATGACAGGTAAGCAGGCCATAAAGATAATTAAAGGGGAAGCTTCAACAGCTACAATGCCCATTGAATATCTGCCTGATGAAGAATTCTCTTTGACCATCAATGAAGAGGTAGCTGACCAATTAGGAATTGAGATACCACAAGACCTATTAAATTAATAGTATTATGAAACAGTTTAATTAAAAATAAAAATATTATAAGATAGGAATTTACAACGGAGGGAACAGGGTATTCCTCCGTTTATCCTATTATATAAGGAATTGAAAACATATCCAATTATCAACAAAATAATGAATTATATAGGAAAGGATGGATATTTAATGGATGTACTATTATCTATATATGGAGCCGCTTCTCAAGGGCTAACTTGGACTATATTTGCTCTGGGAGTCTTTATAACATTTAGAATACTTAATTACGCTGATCTGACTTGCGAGGGCAGCTTTGCCTTGGGAGGTAGTATAAGTGCAGTGTTTGTAGCAGGCTTAAATCTAAACCCCTATTTAAGCTTAATAATAGCCTTGTTAGGTGGAATGCTTGCAGGGATGGTAACCGGTTTACTCCATACCAAATTAAAAATACCTTCTATATTATCAGGAATTTTAACAATGTTCGGATTGTATTCTATTAACCTAAGAGTTATGGGACAACCCAACACATCTTTAATGGGTAGTAAATCAATTATAACTACCATTAGGGAAAAGCTACCTACTGCAACTGAGCTTGGGGTTAAGGATATTGTTATTCAAACAGGAGTAGTTTTGCTAGTAGGCCTTGTGTTTTCATTAGCAGTCATTGTCTTTTTATATTGGTTCTTTGGAACGGAGATAGGTAGTAGCATAAGGGCCACTGGTAACAATGATGTAATGGTAAGGGCCCAGGGAGTAAATACTGATATGACAAAAATTCTTGGACTCTCAATTGGCAATGGCCTTATCGCCTTAGCAGGAGCCTTGGTAACTCAGACTCAAGGTTATGCTGATGTAGGAATGGGTCAAGGAGTCATAGTTATAGGTTTGGCATCTATCGTTATAGGAGAGGTTGTATTCTTTAGAGCAAGGAATTTTGCCATTAAGATGCTGGCTATCATGTGTGGATCAATGATTTATAGGATAATTATTGCCATTATACTTCGACTAGGACTTAAAACAAATGACATGAAACTATTTACAGCCATAGTTGTAGCAGCTGCCTTGTCCTTACCAAGTCTAATAAAGGGCAAGAAGATAGTATTAAGTAAGGAGGTGTAAAGATAATGTTAATGTTAGATCAGCTATATAAAACATTTAACCCATATACGGTAAACGAAAAAAGAGTTATTAATGGACTTTCATTACATTTGGAAGAAGGAGATTTTGTAACTGTTATAGGAGGAAATGGGGCAGGTAAATCTACGATACTAAACCTAATAGCAGGAGTTTTCCAGCCAGACTTTGGAAAAATTATACTAGATGGGAAGGATATAACTAATATTCCTGAATATAAAAGGGCAAAATATCTTGGAAGGGTATTTCAAGATCCCATGATGGGTACTGCGGCAAACATGGAGATACAGGAGAATCTGGCATTGGCTTTTCGAAGGGGTAAACGTCGAGGACTTAGATGGGGGATTACTAATAAAGAAAAAGAGCTTTACATGGAAAAGCTAAAGAGCCTTGACCTAGGCTTAGAGGAAAGAATAAGTTCAAAGGTAGGACTTCTTTCAGGAGGGCAAAGACAGGCTCTGACATTACTTATGGCAACCTTACAGCAACCAAAGTTATTGCTATTAGATGAACACACAGCAGCCTTAGATCCTAAGACTGCTGAAAAGGTACTAGATTTGACACAGGAGATTGTATCAACAAACGGACTTACAACTCTTATGATAACCCATAATATGAAGCATGCAATCCAATATGGTAATCGACTTATAATGATGTATGAGGGTAATATAATATTTGATATAAAGGGTGAAGAGAAAAGCAGACTAAAAGTTGCAGACTTACTTCAAAGGTTTGAAAGTCTTAGCAAGGAAAG
>JAAYRC010000027.1 GCA_012518975.1 Clostridiales bacterium | reverse complement strand
TGTAGGGGAGATTGGTTGGGTATCCAATAAAGACTACTGGAATAAAGGATATATGAGTGAGGCTGTAGAAGCGGTCATTGAACATGCATTCTGTGACCTTGATATACATAGAATTATTGCAACATGTAGTGATAAGAATATTGCCTCTTATAAAGTAATGGAAAAATGCAACATGATCTGGGGTGATACTGATTATGATTACAAAGAATTAAGACATGGTGAAGAAATTATTTATAACAAATTACACTATTATATTGATCGGAAAAGCTGGTTTTACTTGGATTAATGCCAGGTGCAGATACATTGATATAAGGACTGAGGCAGGACTAGATATATGTGAATATCCGGATTCAGATAAAATCAATATATTAGATAACTAAGAAATATATGATAGAAGTAAAAAAGTTGATTATTATAAGGGTGAAGAAAATATAAAAGATAAGTGGCAACTTAATCTTTGAGTAAAAGGAGATAGATATGCTAAGAGATAAAATAATGAATCGGCAAAACGGAATAATTACATATGGAATAACACCACCAAAGCTTAATACGCCAGAGGAAAAAAGGCTTGAGATTACCAAAAGGCATATCGAAAGAATTAACAAGCTAAATATAGATGGATTAGTGATATATGATATACAAGAAGAGTCTGAGCGTAATGGAGAAGAGAGGCCATTTCCTTATTTGCCAACAGTTGATTCATATGAATATTCCATGAATTACTTAGAGGAAATAAAGGTTCCAAAGGTTATATATCGATGTGTTGGTAAGTATAGTCAAGAAACATTTAAAGAATGGCTTACAGAAAAAAGTAATAGAGATAGGTTTTCTGTTCTAGTTGGAGCTGCATCTAGAAATCAGAGGGTTTCATTAAAGCTACAAGAAGCTTATGATTTATATGGGAGTACAGAATCGGATTTACTCATTGGTGGGGTTACCATTCCTGAAAGGCATATAAAGTATTCCAATGAACATATCCGAGTAGTTGATAAAATGAAAAATGGATGCAGGTATTTTATTTCTCAGGCAGTATATAATCTGGAAGCTTCAAAGAATTTTTTGTCTGATTATTATTACTATTGTAGAGATCAGGAGATACCAATGGTTCCAATAATCTTTACTTTAACTCCATGCGGTTCCTTAAAAACCTTAGAATTCATGAAATGGCTTGGAATTAATATATCTAGCTGGTTAGAGAATGATTTACTAAATTCTGAATATATTTTAGACAAGTCTCTTGAGCTTTTAAAAAAGCAATTTATTGACTTATATCAATTTGCCTATGACAAAAAGATTCCAATTGGATGTAATATAGAGAGTGTTTCGATTAGAAAGGTTGAAATTGATGCTTCTATTCAATTAGTAGATGAAATACAAAATATTATGCAAGGAGGAATGAATTAAAGTATTGTCATAAAAAACAACTAACAAGCTGACATCATGTTTAATACAGGATGGAAAATATAAATAAAGTATACATTAGCTTATGTTAGGAGGAGTATATGATAATTGAAATCAATTCTATTGGGACAATTAGAAATACAATTGAAAGCAAAAAAGATAAGGGGTGGGGAAGCGATATATCACAGATAATTGTTGAT
>JAAYRC010000158.1 GCA_012518975.1 Clostridiales bacterium | reverse complement strand
ATTTTGTTAATTCTAAATTTATTCCTCAATACTTATTACGCTAGTAGGACAACCATCCCTAGCTTCCTGCGCACGTTCTATAGCATCCTTAGGTATATCTCCCTCTATAGGTTGAGAAAGCTCATCCTCATTATAACTAAATACCTCCGGACATATTTCTATGCATAAGCCACAGCTTATGCAACCATCTTGATCCACATATGCTTTCATACAAATCTCCTTTCATAAACTTCAAGATAGGTAATTGCAAAACTCACAAAACCCTTGTTTCTTGTGTAGGTTTAACAAGAACCACAAGCAGGTACTCTGAGACCGTCGGTACATAAGCTGTCGCACTTTGGCAGCTTATGTATCGCTACGAGGCGAAGCTAGCGAAAGCGTGCCTGCGACGGTTTGTTAAACTTACACTAGAACATAAAGTAAAGGAGAGTTTCACAACTAACTAAACTTCCAAGTAATTCATCATACTTATTATGCTAAAAAAATATAAAAGTATTCAAATATATATTTATAAGTAATAATTTTATATCATTTGTAAATCCTAAGAATAAGAAATTATGATTTTATCGGCTTAGGAGGAAATATATGGATATAGGTAAGGTGTTGATTTCATCACTTGTATCATTAAGTGCTTTATTTGTTCTTACAAAGGTTTTAGGAAATAGGGAGATGGCCCAGCTAAGCATGTTCGACTATATTAGCAGTATAGCTATCGGCTCCATAGCAGGTGAAATAGCGGCTATGTCTACTGACAATATTATTGAACCTTTATTATCCATGACCCTACTCTCCTTTTTTACCTTAACCATAAATTACCTGACTTGTAAGTCAATTATTCTGCGAAGATTTTTTCAAGGTCAGGCCTTATTATTATATCAGGATGGTCAGCTCTATGAAAAGAATATGCTAGAAGCCAAGATTGATATAGGAGAATTATTATCAGAATGTAGGGTAATGGGATATTTTGACCTAGAAGATATTCATACTATAATTCTAGAAAGTAATGGAAAGCTTAGCATTCACCCTGTGTCTAATAAACGACCTCTTGTTCCTGAAGATTTAAATATTAAACCTGTTCAACCAATACCAATGGCAAATATAATAATTGATGGTAGAGTCATGGATGGTAATTTGAAAAGTACAGGTAAGGACCAAGCTTGGCTAAGTAATAAGCTAAGACAAAAGGGGGTAAAAGATATTAATGAGGTGGTTCTTGCCACATTTGATAATACTAAGGATGATATAAACATATACCTAAAATACCATAGTAAATATAAAAATGACATTTTTGAATAAGGGGAATGAAAGACACTTAAAACTCATAAGATATTACGAGTTTTAAGTTGGAGATAACTTATCTATGTTAGGAAAATATAAAGCCAAGCATATAGTTGTATGCGAACTAATCCTCTTACTTATTTTTTCATCTGTACTAATAAAACAGGGACTAGACCAGGAAGCAGCCATGTATACTAGTAGGTCCGATACAGAAAAAAAGTTTATAAAATGGGTCAGTTTCGATGTTAATAAAAAAGCACTTGATCATGCATACAAATACGATATAGATACAGTTGATAGTGATGTTCATTTAAACTGGATTGAGCTGTTGGCATATTTGGGGGCAAGATATGGTGGAGATTTCTCGAGATATAAGGAAAGCCATATGAATGATTTGGCTAATAAGCTTATATCAAAAGAAAAAACCATGGATGACTTAACAAAAGACATGAAATATTATGATTATTATCTAGAAGCTTACTCTGCTGTTCTTGGAGGAATGGTGGGTGAATATAAAATAGAAGTTGCAGACGAGTCAGCCGAAGGAGCTAAGCATTGGGAGGAAAAGTACGGGCTTAAGGCCTTTCTTCCCTTGGCAAAAAACTATCCATATAGTCATTTTGACGATTTTGGTGTGTCTAGAAGCTATGGTTTTAAAAGAAAGCACCTGGGACACGATATGATGGGCCAAGTCGGAACTCCAGTTATAGCAGTAGAATCCGGTTATGTGGAGGCACTTGGATGGAACCAATATGGGGGCTGGAGAATTGGAATACGTAGCTTTGACAAGAAAAGATACTATTACTATGCCCATCTAAGACAAAACTTTCCCTATAACAAATCTCTTGAGGAAGGAAGTGTTGTTCAGGCAGGTGATGTAATTGGTTATCTTGGAAGAACTGGCTACAGTAGTAAGGAAAATGCAAATAATATACGCACCCCCCATCTACATTTTGGAATACAATTAATCTTTGATGAATCACAAAAAGATAGTATCAGCGAAATTTGGATTGATTGTTATGATTTAGTGCTCTTCCTTTATAAAAATCGTTGCGAAACTGTCAAGGATCCTGAAACCAAGGAATATCACAGAGTATATGGATTCATTGACCCAGCTGCAGAGGATTATATAAAACATCAGATTTACGATTATACGGACGAGGATATAGGTATACATATATATGAATAAAAGTATAGTCCTAAGCATATATAGGTCTACTGCAGCTAGTTCAATCAGCCTATCTAATATTGTTTTTTCCTCATGTTATTGCCCTTAATTAAGCATAGTAAGCCTAATATTAATGGAATTAAATATTGAAAAACAAGGTTTAGGTTTACGATTAGATACCTATATAAAAAATCATATTCGAATTGTGTACTACTTACTAAATAGGTAAGATAATATACTATCACAGCCAAAGGTAAAAATAAATATTCTCTTTTCACAATATCAAATAGCCACTGAATAAGACGCATAAGAAGCAGAAACATAATACATATAGTAACAAAATCTGACAAGACACATAGTAAGGTTACAATTACTTCAAATCGTTCAAACACATTAAAAAAAGATAGGCTTTTTACTGTAATATAAAAAGGAAAAGGCAGGGTTGCCGTCAGGCTTGGTCCAGTTATACCAAATGTGAATACAGTTATTAAAAAACTTATACCGACAAACCCGACTGTGGCAAAATAAAACTTCCTTTTTTGCTTATTTGAAATTGATATAGCTAGTTCGTCTGCAAAGAATAAAGCTATTATTAAATTGCCCCCAACAGCAATTACACTTTTTGAAGCCTTAATTGTTGCAGGTAAATTATTACTAGTAACAGGCAAAAGATAATCTGTTCTTATATTTCCAATCGAGCAAATAAATATAATGCTAATTAAGAATATAATAGGACCTAGGGTAAATTCCGCAAACCTAAATATAGTCCTAGTCCCCCTATACAGGGCATAATATACCAAGGCAAACATTATTAGAATAAAATAATTCGACTTGGTCTTTGGCATAAGGGTAAACTGTAAGATTAGGGAGTAAGCATTTAACTTTGCTGAAAGAAAAAACAAAACCCAAAATATATAAAGAATTAGCACTCCCTTTGCTATAAACTTACCTAGGAGCTCGACCATGATTTCATATATATTTAGACCAGGATATGATTTAATTAATAAAAGAATTATGGATGCAAGTGGCAATATAGCTAAGGCAGACCAAAATGGACTTAGGTAGCCACTTCTACCTGCTTCTCCTGCTAAAGCTGTGGGTATCTGCCTTAAAACTGGAGATAGGGATATAAAGAGATATGTCAAAACTACCTGTCGCATAGTTAAAGGTTTATTCATATAGCTACCTCATTTCAAATATTTTTCCAATACATAAGCAATGCTTGGAATATATGGGAAGATATTATAGACTGCTCCTATGGCTATTCCACATACTGATAAGACCAAGAACAATCCCATATGCATCTTTTTTTCTAATAATACATCTCTTTGCTTTATAAAGGATATGATTAATAACCCTCCGAAAATATAAATCATATTCCGCCTACCTCCCACTTCTTAGAATAAAGGACTTAGAAACTTTAGAATTAACTAAAAAACTATATTGGACTTCAGAAACCCTACTATTCCAGTCCTCCTCATATTTCTCCCATCCTTTAGAATGTTGGTTTTGAATCAAACGAGAAAGCTGAAGAATATCCCTACCTGTTTCAATTGAATAGTTAGTGGCCTTTCTTACTATATCAAGTATATAATCATTCTGTTTTTCAGTAAGTTCTTCTAAGGTCTTAAAATCAAATATATTTTCGCTTGAATTAATCTCCTTAACCATAGTTTCAAAATCCAAATGTATTTCAACCTCAATTTGATTATTTTCAATATTTGACCTTAGCTTACTCTTAGAATAGGTTACAGATAAGCCTATACCATCATCAAGATATATAGGATATGCCCTGATTATATTCTTTAAAAAATTAACTCCTGAAGAGGTGTTCATATCAAGATAATCAACTAATATAAGTTTATCAAAGACTGCATAACCTTTAAGCAAGAAGGCATTTTCTTCTGCTATAAGATATGGTATAAGCAAGCTGGTCATTTCATTTTCTATATCGTTTAATATATTGACTAAGGTATTATCATTTCTTGTAACAAGCTCTTTTTGCTTTTGTTCTACTGCTTCTAAATCCTCATGAACAACTTGCCCCCTATCCATACTATCATTAATAAAATCACTTGCCTTAACATCCTTGCATATAAATAATAAAGCTTCCATCTTGACAGTCTCATCCCGTGAAAGAAAATCTACACAAGTATCAATCCCCTTCTTTGCAGCACTGTCTCCAATAATAAAGCAGCCTGTATTGGCAATAGATAAGGACTTTTTATTCTTTAGTCGTAAATCCTGAAAAGCTTCAAATGGACTTGCTCCTCTACCCTGAGAGCTTTCCTCATCTCCTCCTCCCCCTTCGGGGTCTGCCCCCTGACTAGAACTATATATAGCAGTCAGGGTATATTCACCATTCGAATAATCAATCCCCATCACATGAACAAAATTTATCTCGTCAATTTCTCTACGATTCATATCATGGCTACAGCCAGATAGGAGAAAGGCAAATAGAATTAAAACCAGCTTCTTCATATTAGTACATATCCTTTCATATTTTCTTAACCTATCCTTGTTTTTCATTACCATTACCTTGCTTAGTTCTATTAAGATGGACTATATCCTCAGGCCGGGTCTTGAAATATTTAATCGGAAACCTAAATAGGGTATCCTTTATATTTCGTTCTTCAACGTCAACAAATGGAGATAGATAAGCTGTTCCATAATTATTGAGACTACACAAATGAGTAATTAATACAATTATGCCAATAACCAAACCAAAAAAACCTGCTAAAGATGCTAAAATAGCAAGAAAAAATCTCATAAGTCTTACACCGCTACTCAAGTCTTGATTGGGCATAATAAAGCCTGATATTCCAGCCAGGGCAACAATTACCACCACCGCTGGTGAAATTAAATTTGCTGAAACAGCTGATTGTCCTACCACCAAGCCTCCAAGAATCGACATAGCTGTACCTACAGCCTTGGGCAATCGTAGCCCAGCCTCTATGAGAATCTCAAATGCTATTAATAATCCAAGCACCTCAAATGCAGAGGAAAATGGTACGTTTTGCTTGGCAGCCTGGGTAGACAAAGCTAATTGTACTGGTAGCATTTGACTTTGAAAGGTAGTCGCTGCAATATAGAATGCAGGTAAAAACAAAGTAACTATCATGGATAGATAGCGGATAATTCTTAAGGATGATCCAATCAAAAAATGGTTAGCATAATCATCTGGAGATTGCATAAGCATTGGTAGCTGGCAGGGAAGAATATAGGCAAATGGAATACCATCTACTACCAGTGCAATTCTACCGTCAGATAAATTCGCAGCGACCCGGTCAGGTCTTTGAGTATACATAATCTGAGGAAAGATACTATGCTTATTCTCTATTAAGAATTCCTCAATAAATGCGGGAGTAGACAAATTATCTATATCAATCTTATTTATTGTCTCACGTATTTTATTAACAATAGAAGCATCTGCGATATTACTTATATAGATTAATGCTATATCTGTTTTTGAAAGCCTTCCAACACTGTGAGTCTCAACTACTAGGTACTCAGACCTTATTCTTCTACGGATCAAGGCCGTATTCATACGCATGACTTCTATAAAAGATTCCTTAGAGCCCTTCATTACATTTTCCTCAGTTGGCTCCTGGATAGAACGCTTCTCAAACATACGAATATCATATACAATTGCCTTTTCCTCAGCATCAAAAATCAGTGCAACCATGCCACTAAGAACATACTTTATCAAAAGCTCATAGTCATCTTCTTCAATGGTAAATACATGATAGGCTCCGCCCTCTTGTAAATAATCCATCATTTGACGTTCCGTGCTACAGTGAGCTAAATATGGATCAAACTTTAAAGACCTAAATACAGCTTCATCAAATAAAGCTTGATTAATAAGCCCATCAACACAAAATAAATGCACACTTATATTATTTTGATTAATTTTAATAGGTCTTACAAGCACATCGCCACTTTTGGAAAACAACTCCTTAAGCCAAGTTGAATTAATCCTGTTCTCCATATTATCCTTCTTTCTAATCTAAAAATCAGAACAAATCTATATATCTATATTTTCCTCAGTTCATTCTAAATATACATAAACTAGAATTAAAACAACTTATAAATCATAAACTGCTCAAGATAAAAAATATTGACATAATAAAGGAGACTATCTAAAAACATTAAGGATTTAATTGATTCTCCTTGTATATGTTTTTAGATAGCCTCTTTAGCTTTCATATGTATAAGCTTTTGAACTAATTGAAAAAATCCTCAACCAATTCCTTAATATGTACTGGGAATACCTTTCCCTTAACTAATCTCTTTAGAAAAAGCTCTGCTTCTCCCTCATCATCCGTAAAATTTTCTACTAAACAATAATCATTTTTTTCATTTACATTTCCACCACTTCTAAAGCATTCTATGCTATAGAGGGCGTTATTAAAACCTAACCTATAAACAATTTCAATTCCTACTTCTTTTACAGAACTTGTTCTGCTTCTTAAAGATTGCATCATATGCAATAATGCCACCCCTTTATAATAGTATTAAGGCTATTTCATATAAACTTACTAGCCAATATAATTATATCAGTAAAACCAAAATAATTATATATAGATTATTGAATTAGGCATATGTAATTAATTGAAATATAGCCATATTGCACCATGTAAAGACTATTAATTTGTAAATATTAGATAAGTATCCCAGTTGCGCCATGATTTGTAAGAGATATATCATTAAATGAAAATGATGTATATACTACCAAACAATCTAATGCTTCATATTGAATAACTTATTCAAAATATCTCCCACCTAATTAATTCTTGAATCAATCAAATACAATATAATAAAGGTAAGTCAGAAAGCAATATTAAGATATCGCTTTCCCAACTTACCTTTAAATAAACTATTAAATAATCTAATACTGATATATTAGTCTATATTTATTGGTTCTCCAGTAGCCATTTGCTTGTATATTGCATATTTTTCTTTAGCCTGTCTTTCTGCACTTAAATATAGTTCCTCTGCAACATCTGGAAATGCCTTCATTAAGGAAGTATACCTAACCTGGCCCATTAAGAAATCACGAAAGCTTTCAGTAGGCTCCTTAGAATCAAGTATAAATGGATTCTTACCCTCCTCTTTGAGCATAGGATTGTATCTATAAAGGTGCCAATACCCTGACTCAACAGCCCACTTAATATTAGCCATACTACGTCCCATGCCTTCTCTAAGACCATGATTTATACATGGTGAATAGCATATTATAAGTGAAGGCCCTTTATAGCTTTCAGCCTCTCTAAGTGCTTTTATAAGCTGAGTATTATTTGCATGAATACCAACTTGGGCTACATAGATATTCCCATAAGTCATCATCATTCTTCCAAGATCCTTCTTGCCCTGTTTCTTACCAGATGCTGCAAACTTTGCTACTGCTGCCGTTGGTGTTGATTTTGATGCCTGGCCACCTGTATTGGAATATACCTCAGTATCAAATACAAGTACATTTACGTCCTCACCGGAAGCTAGGACATGGTCTAAGCCACCATAGCCAATATCATAAGCCCATCCATCACCGCCAACAAGCCAGACGGATCTTTTATTAAGATAGTCTTTATTTTCCTTGATTTCATTAACTAATTGTACAATCTCTATATCGGTTGAAGAAAAGTCCTCAAGAGCTTCTAGCACCTTTTTGCTTGCTTCTTTAGAAAGCTCTCCATCCTCCTTGTAATGAATCCAGTCGTGTAAAGCCTCCTTTACCCTATCTTCCACATTCATTCCATTTAGCTTTCTCATATTCTCTTCCAGCTTGTTACGAATATGTTTTACTCCAAGATACATACCAAATCCATATTCAGCATTATCTTCGAATAATGAATTGGCCCAGGAAGGTCCCTTACCCTCTCTATTAACCGTATATGAGGTACTTGGTGCTGAGGAAGCCCAGATAGATGAGCAACCTGTGGCATTGGATATCATCATCCTCTCTCCAAAAAGCTGAGTAACCAACTTTATATAAGGAGTTTCTCCACATCCTGCACATGCTCCTGAAAACTCCATTAATGGTTCTTTAAACTGACTATCCTTAAAGGATTGTCCATAATTAACATTTTCTTTAAAGCGAACATTCTTCAAAGCAAATTCCCAGTTGGGCACTTGCATTTCTAATTGACTTTCAATTGGCTTCATGATCAAAGCCTTTCCCTTTGCAGGGCATACATCTGCACAGTTACCACAGCCAGTACAGTCCATGGGACTTATCTGAATCTTATAATGCAATCCTTCAAAGGCTTTGCCATTAGCCTTCTTGGTAACAAAGCTTTCTGGCGCCTTACTAAGCTCGTCATCATCTAGCAGAAATGGCCTAATAACCGCATGGGGGCATACATAAGAGCATTGATTACATTGTATACACCGTTCCTCTATCCATTCTGGAACATTAACAGCAATACCTCTTTTTTCATAGGCTGTAGTTCCTGAGGGAAATGTCCCATCTTCAATACCTGAAAATGCACTGACAGGAAGTTCTCCTCCCTTCAACTCTGTCATTGGCCGCATAATCTTACTAATAAATTCTGCTTCCTTAACTTTATCCTCTTTCTCATCAGGAAGATCATTCCATTCCTTAGGTATCTTAATCTCCTGTATAGCAGCCATTCCTTTATCAACAGCCTCATGATTCATAGCTACTATCTTTTCACCCTTTTTACCGTACATCTTTTTAATAACATCCTTTAGCTCTTTAACATAAACCTCTTCAGGAAGAAGCTTAGTAAGCTTAAAGAATGCTCCTTGCATAACCATGTTTATCCTATTTCCAAGGCCGATATCTTCAGCAATTTGTATGGCATTCACAGTATAAAACCGGGCCTTCTTCTTAGCAAGCTTTCTCTTTAATTTGGCTGGAAGATGGGCTTCAAGCTCCTCTTCATTCCATAATGTGTTAAGAACAAATATACCTCCATCTTTTAAACTTTCTACCAGATCATATTTATTCACATAAGAAGGATTATGACACGCTACATAGTCTGCATGATTGACCAAATAAGTTGACCGTATAGGTTGACCGGAAAACCGAAGGTGAGATACTGTAATTCCACCTGATTTTTTTGAATCATAGTCAAAATAAGCCTGAACATTCATATCTGAATTGTCACCTATAATTCTAATTGCTTGTTGATTAGCACCTACTGTTCCATCTGACCCAAGTCCCCATATCTGGCAAGCTTTCATATCCTCTGGCTCCACATCTATGGCTTCTACACTTGTTAGAGATGTCTTAGTTATATCATCTATAATTCCTATAGTAAATGAATTCTTAGCTTGTTCCTGCTTTAGATTCTCATAAACCGCCACAATCTGATTTGGCGTTGTATCCTTTGATGCAAGGCCATACCTTCCTCCGACGATAAGTGGTGGATTTTCCTTATCCTTAAAAGCTGAACATATATCCACATATAGTGGCTCTCCCACTGCTCCTGGTTCTTTAGTTCTATCTAGTACAGCTATCTTTTTTACACTTGAAGGAATTACATCTAGGAAATGCTGTACTGAGAATGGCCTATATAGACGAACCTTAACAAGACCGTACTTTTCGCCCCTATTGTTATAATAGTCAATTGTTTGCTCTATGGCCTCAGTTACAGACCCCATGGCAATTATTATATATTCCGCATCAGGACTACCATAATAATCAAACAGATGATACTTTCTGCCAGTTCGCTCTCCTAACTTGTTCATATAGTCTTCTACAATAGGAACCAAATCATAATAAAACTGATTGGCGGCTTCTCTTCCTTGAAAATATATATCTGAATTCTGTGCAGTGCCCCTAAAGCAAGGATTATTAGGGGTAAGGGCTCGATCTTTAAAGGCCCTTACAGCATCCATATCAACTAGTTCTCTATAATCCTTATACTCCAAAAGCTCTATCTTTTGTATTTCATGGGAGGTTCTGAATCCATCAAAAAAGTGCACAAAGGGTAGCCGTCCTTTTATGGCAGCCAAATGAGCTATAGGAGCCAAATCAGCAACCTCCTGAACCGACCCTGATGCAAGCATTGCACATCCCGTTTGTCTAACAGCCATTACATCCTGATGGTCACCAAATATACTTAGGGCGTGGGTTGCGATAGCCCTTGCACTAACATGAAATACCCCAGGAAGAAGCTCACCTGCAATTTTGTACATGTTTGGTATCATTAAGAGCAATCCCTGAGAAGCTGTAAATGTTGTAGATAGGGCTCCTGCTTGTAATGCTCCATGAAATGTACCACTAGCCCCAGCCTCTGACTGCAACTCAACCACATTTACAGTCTGTCCAAATATATTCTTTCTTCCACTTGCAGCCCATTCATCAGTGGATTCTGCCATACCCGAGGAAGGAGTTATGGGATATATGGCGGCAACCTCTGTAAGTGCATATGCCACATAAGCAGCAGCCGTATTTCCATCCATTGTCATTGTTAATTTAGCCATTCTACTGTCTCCTTCTATAGTCTACTTCCATTATCTACCCATTCCTTAGCATCAATAACATCCTCTTCACTGGGCTTTCCAACCTGGTCAACCTTATAAAAGCCTTCAAAATTCTGCCATGCCGCTGTTCCTTCCTTATTGGTTGGACTGGTTTTATTTAATCTTTTATTATCCTTTCCCTCGAAATTAAAGTTATCCTTTGCCTTCATAAATAACCTCCTTAAAAAGTACTCTTATAAACAAAATCAGATATCTGCTGTAATTATCATTGTTTCCTATTTGGCAAATATCTATTATAAAAAAGAAATATTTAATGAAATATTATAAAAAAAATTGAATCAGGCAAAAAAAGCACCTCTCAATTTCGAATGAAACTGAAAAGTGCTTGTATATTATTCTCTTATGAGATTTAGCATTTATTGACTCGTCTATACCATGTCAGGATTTGTAAGGTTCTATCCGTACGGTCTAGGTAAAATTAGGTCCAAGATATTATTTAGTGTATATGAAAGACTTAAAACCCAGCCTCCTTAATTGCTAACACAAGATTTCTACCGTATATTTCTGAACCAAGGGCATTTGGATGAAGATTGTCTAGAAAATATTCTGACATATGGGGCACAAGTTTAAAACCCTCTACTACAGTAATATTAGAATACTTTGCACAGATATCCTTAATCTTTTGACAGAACTTAGCAAGCACTTGTTCTCCTTCAGGTGAATCCCAATCTCCCCTCCAGATTGGTGTGATACAGAGTACTGGCCTATCACCATAAACTTCTGATAATCTTTCGTAATATTCCTCAACATCCTTCATACTCTCTGTTCCATATTGATT
>JAAYRC010000157.1 GCA_012518975.1 Clostridiales bacterium | reverse complement strand
TTTTTTTTACCTCTCATCGGTTTTCCTATTGCCGGTCTGCTGATGGATGATTTACCGTTTGGAGAATCCCTAGTTATCGGCATTGGCATTGCGTTTGTCATGCTTATCGTTAACCTGCTAGCTTTCCGAAGAACCAAGCAACCCATGTGGGAGGGCGTGGTCGTCAACAAATATAGCAAGGAGAAAAGAGAGAACAGGGGTGGAGAGGATGACAACTGGGGAACCTATACAGAATATATCACAGTCATCAAGACTGACACTGGCAAGAAAAAGACCATAGTGGAATATGATAGCAGACGGTCTATGTACGATTATCTTTCCCTAGGCGACAGGGTTCGCTATCATCCAAGATTCGGTACATATGAGAAATACGATAAATCTAAAGATCGTATAATCTACTGCAACGTTTGCACCGTGATGAACCCCATACAAAATGATCGATGCAAGCGGTGTAATAATTTATTATTTAAATAAATGATTGTAAAATAAATTATGTTGCAGAGGTCATTTAAGACTTCTGCAACATAATAATTTTCAAAAAATATTAGGATCAAAGTCGTTTTAACGGGAATAATAGACTACAAGAGGTATTGATTTTTCTTTAAAGAAAAATCCTCCTTGATAACCATAAAGTGGACTCTCGGTTGAACTATATTTTGGAAGTGTCAATTTAATACAATAAGTACCTGGACCACCTTCCTTTTGAGATGCCTTTATTAGAGGGGATTCAAATCTCCATGGAACAGATGCTGTGAAATAAACATAAAAGTAGTTTGTCTGATAATTTAACCAATAGGTATTATAGCCAACATTTTGAGCACCTATATTTACGTCATAAAATTCAGGTGATTTAGACTGCTTGATATTAATATCAATAGAAACATTGAACTTATCCGATGACAAAGTTATTTTCGCATTTCTATCCGTGAGTGTATTGTTTTTCGCTATATTAATGACAACTGACTGGTCATCAGATGACCCTGCCCCCGATGTTTTTGAAAAGGTTACAAATGAATTGTTGCTTTTTATCTTCCAAGACTCGATGGACTTAAATTTTAGTGTGACACTCTGTTTTTTGAAATCGTATGTTGTATTAATCTTATTAGTAAGCTTAAGAGCTTCATTTTTATCAATTCCGTTTTGTGTAATCGTTACTGTCTGATAACTACCATTCTTCATATTTTGAACTATAAAATATCCAGTACGCGAGTAGTCACTTGAGTTTTTATCCATGGTAAACCAGATTGTGGAAGAGCCATTTCCAGATTTACTTCCACCATAGCCCTGACCCTCAAATCGTAGCCAACCACTTACTGAATTCGTCACCAACCATGGGCCCTCCGTATAAATATAAAAATACCCTCCAGTTTGGTCCCAATCAAAGTTTAAGCTCGATGAAGATACTCTTATGCTGCTATTGGCCGCCTCTGCTTTGCTTGCAGATGAATATGTGAATAGCATACATAAAATGAAAGCCGCTGTAAAACAGGTAAAAATCTTTTTCATTGTAAACCCTCCTTTAATCGATTTGGTTATTGAATTGGTCAAACAGTAACTTGACAAACAAATTATAACATAATATGTAAATTAAAACAAGCAATATTGTTATTTTTTTACATATTTATAAAGTAGAGGTGATTTTATGCTAAAAACCCAATGATGTAGACTGATTTCGAGTAAAGCCTTATCTATGATGTCTTTGAGATATAGTAAAACATGAGCAAGACACAAATAAGAGTATAATAAGAAAATAGAGGAATGGAATTAAGTGGGTAAATAAATATTAAGGCTGACTACTGTTGAGATTTAATACAAATAGTGGTATATTCAAATAAGTATTTATTACAATACAAAGAAGTGTGACATACAGGTGTCATACTTCTTATGCTATATTGGTAAAAAGTGCGAGGATGAATATATGAATAGAGGAAAAGTAGAAATATCATTTGAAGAAGCAAGAAGGTTTCTGGTGAATTATCACAACCTAAATGAAGTAAGAGAATATAGGGGGATAGATGGGATAATTCAGTGCTTTCGGCAATTAAAAAGTATACAATATGATCCACTGAATGTGGTAGGTCGTAATGCGGATTTGGTCTTACAATCACGAGTGAGTGACTATGAGCCTTCCATGCTATATGATTTACTCTACCGCCAGCATAAATTAATTGATGGATTTGATAAAGAAATGTGCATTTACGAAGCTGATGAGTATGTTAGTTTTGCTAGAGTTAGAAAAGCAAGTGTAGAATGTACAGAAGCCACATTGGCATATAGAGGACAGTTAGATGCTTTGAATATATTGGAAGAGGTAAGAGATTATATTAGGAAAAATGGGGTGACCTCTAGCAAGGATTTATCAGTTGGAGAGAGTAAAGTAAGTAGATGGGGACATAAAAAGCTATCAAGTGCCGCCTTAGATTACTTATATTGCAGGGGAGAGTTAGCTGTAAAAGAAAAAAAAGGTACACAGAAGTATTATGACTTTACAGAGAATGTAATACCAAAGGGTTTTTTGGAGAGGGATGACTTTTTAGAAAATAAAGAATTCCTTGAATGGTATATCAGACGAAGAATACAAAGTGTGGGTCTGCTATGGAACAAAAGAGGGGGCGCATGGCAAGGCCATTATTTATCCGATAAGAAAACAAGGGAGAATGTAATAAACAGTTTAGTAGATACAAAGAAACTACAGGAAGTTTATATTGAAGGAATTGATACACCATTTTATTTTCCATATGAGGCTGAATGCTATTTTGCTTATCCCAATAAGGGGCTTGTCAAGTTTTTAGCACCTCTTGATAATATGTTATGGGATAGGGAAATGATTAATAGAATATTCGATTATAATTATCGATGGGAAGTATATACTCCTGTTGATAAGCGTAAATATGGATATTACGTTCTGCCAGTTCTATATGGGACAAAACTGATTGCCAGGTTTGAACCCTATAAGAGTGAAAAGGACCAGCCATTTATGATTAAAAACTGGTGGTGGGAACCTGGGATTATTGTCACAGATATGATGTTAGATCAAATTCATCGTTCAATCAAGAACTTTGCAAGGTATTTGTCTGTTCCATGTAAGGAATCATATACAAATGTAATTTTAAAACAGAAGGTGTAGGAAATGTAGGAGGCACAATAGAAGAACAGCTACATGGTGTACTAAATGATATGGAAAACCGTTAAGAAAAGTAAACATGTAATTCAGAGTATTTATATTTGGAGGGGTGAATAAAATGAATAAAAATTCAGTAGCGTACTGTGGATTGATATGTAGCTTGTGCTGCATAGATGGAAGTTGTAACTGTAAATCCAATAACAATTGTGGAAAAAGATTAAGTTCAGAGGGGTGTTATCAGTATGATTGCTGTACATCAAAAGGCATCAACGGATGCTGGGAATGTGCCGATTCTCCTTGTGGCAAGGATATGCTTGCCATAGATAAAATTAAAATGAGAGCATTTGTTCGATGCATTAAAGAAGAAGGCATTCAAAAGTTTATTGAGTATTTAGAGCAAAATAAAAAAGATGGAATTGTGTATCATAGAACAGGTATTGTTGGTGACTATGATTTGCCAAGTGAAAGCGAGGTTTTAAACTTGCTTAGGCGAATAAAATTAACATAATATGAATATTTCAAATTTCGATATGCCAATGAATAATTCAATTTTGATATTGATGATATAACAAGTCACCTCTTTACTTTTACTCTTGTTGCAATAATTATACCGATATCTGGGCGGCGGTTGATACCATGTGTGATCTGTTCCATTCACTGGCAGTAGCAGTAGCAGAGCATTTTGGTTTCATATATCGGCAGGATGAAGAAGATGGAATAATGCAGTATTTAAAAGAAGTAAAAGAGCAAATTTTGTGATATTATAAAATTAATTTATGTATCGGAATTGAAATATATCCCGTATTATGGAAAGGAGCTATTCATATGAGTAAACCACTGTCGGAAATGACACTAGAAGAACTTTGGAAACTGTTTCCTATTCAGTTGTCTGAGCACAAGGAGTATTGGAAGGATTGGTATCTAGAGGAAGAGAAACTTTTGTCCTCATTTCTTCCCAAGGATGTTAAAATATATCATATTGGGAGTACAGCCATAAACGGAATCTGGGCTAAGCCTATAGTTGACATTTTAGTGGAGGCCAAACCTACAGAACACCAAACTATTTACCAACTGCTACTTAAAAACAGTTACCTCTGTATGGCTCAAAGTAAAAATCGTATGGATTTTAACAAAGGTTATACCAGCGATGGCTTTGCTGAGCGTGTTTTCCACTTACACTTAAAGGACTTTGATAATCACGATGAGGTGTATTTCCGTGACTATCTGAACGACCATCCTGAAGTTGCTAAGGAGTATGAAGAACTCAAATTGTCCCTTTGGAAACCCTTTGAATTTGACCGTGACGGATATACAATGAAGAAAACAGATTTCGTTCAAAAATATACAAAGATGGCAATTGAAAAATATAAAGTAAGAGATATAAACAACTAATATAATTATGGACACAGAAAGTTGAATATTCTATAATATAACAAAGAGTACTGAATCTTAACAAAAATTTAAGAATCCTATACTCTAGAATACGAATAATAAATTATAAATCTGTATAATTAAGCTGAACTTATAACGAGATTTGGAAGTTTATAAAGAGCTTTTGCAAATATATAAAATGACGGAAACTTTGTTGAGCAGGGGGGTATAAAATGAAGGGACATAATTTGTTAAATTCTCGCAGGCTTTCTATTGTGGCATTTTCATTTTCCTTTGCCTATCTGCTTTCTTTTTTGTTTGAGGGACAGGTACTGTATAGTCTACTAGAAATTCATGAGTTAAATGTTTCTGTTTATATATTGGCGTCCATGATTTCACATTTCATTGGGCTTGTCACCTGTGGTCTGTTTGTCAAGTCCCAGATGGCAGCCAAAAGCATAATGCTCTGTGGCATGGGCTTATGTCTTGTTTCCACCGTCCCCTTCTTTTTTGCTCCATCCTTTCTATGGTTGGGCGGATTGATTATCAGCGCTTACTTTAGTGGTTGCGCCGTGGCCGCATGGGGATTTTTTCTCAGAGTCTTTACGC
>JAAYRC010000156.1 GCA_012518975.1 Clostridiales bacterium | reverse complement strand
ATAGGTCCTGCTATGGCTGTTGCCTTGATTACTACTTTTTATGGTTCTGTTTTGGCCAACTGGATTTGTGTCCCAATATCCACAAAGCTCAAATCCAAAAATGCCAGTGAAATCATGATAAAGGAACTAATGGTTGAAGGTTTGCTATCCATTCAAGCGGGCGAAAACCCAAGAGTTATAGAAGAGAAGCTTAAATCATTCCTATCTCCTTCACGTAGGGAAGCCCTAAGAGAAGAAGGCGGTGAAGAGATTGGCTAGGAAGAAAAGGCAAGAAGCCTCTTCTGGAGGTGGTGAATGGATTACTACCTTTGCGGATTTAATGAACCTTTTGCTTTGCTTTTTCGTTTTGCTATTTGCTATGTCTGAGATAGATGCGGAAAAGTTTCAGAATATATCCATATCTATGTCTAATTCCTTTGGTGTATTTGAAGGTGGAGGCAGAGCATTAAATGAGGGCCCCCTTATTTCTTCGGGTATGTCACAGTTAAATAATCTAGACCAATATACTAATACTATGGGTAAACAGGGGCCAGAATCAGACCAAGGAAAAGATCCGACAAGTCAGAACACAAAATTCGAAGGTGAATTATCCGAGGCCTATGAGCTACTACAAGAAAAGATGGAGGAGCTTTCAGGAGAAATGTTTACTACAGTAGAAAGCCTAACTAATCAATATGAGCTAGATGATTATGTTGAGCTTAATATAGATCCGGAATTTAGATACGTGCAACTTTCTATGAAGGGATCTATTCTGTTTGAATCAGGTAAGGCAGATATAATAGCCGAGGCAAAACCCATTCTATCTAGACTTGGAGATATCCTTGCAAAGTTTGATGGATATACTATTGAAATAATCGGACATACAGACAATGTACCTATGAGAGGTCCAGCATTTAAGGATAACAATTGGTTGTCATCGGCTAGGGCACTGAATGCCGCAGAGTATTTGATAGAGAACAATAAGCTTGACCCAAAGAATGTAAAATACTCAGGAAGAGGTGAATATGAGCCTATAGCTGATAATAGTACATCGGAGGGAAGAGCAAAAAATAGAAGAATTGAAATCAGGATTTTAAATGAATACAGTGGAAGATAGAAAGCAAATAACAGAGGAGACCTTAAATGAAAAAAAATATTTTAACAATTATTATTTTAGCAATGTGTTTGATTAATATAGTTCTTTCTGCAGTACTAATATTTGTCATGGTACCAACTGCTAATAAATCAATTACATTGATAAATAAAGTAGCACAAATCATTGATCTTGAGCTAGAATCTCCTGATAATGGGATGGCCAACATAGGGGTGTCTGATATCGAAACATACTTGATTGATGAAAGGTTAACTTGCTTACTTTCTAAGAGTGGTGATACAGACCATTATGCTGTGCTTTATCTATCCTTATCATTAAATAAAACTCATGATGATTATACGGAGTTAAAGGATTATATAAGCCAGTATGAAAACAATATGAAAGAAATTGTTGGAGATGAATTTTCTAAATATACCATTGATGAAGCTAGGGTTATGAAGGATAAAATAAAGGATCAGGTCCTTATTCGTATTCAAGAGCTATTTCAATCTGACTTTATTATCAATGTGTCATTTGGAAATATAATGTTTGGACAATAAATGTGATGATTTTTAAGTAGATTTATGTTATTATGGGTGTAGAATACTAGGAGGTAAAAATATGAGCGATGTCTTATCCCAAAATGAGATAGATAATCTGCTTGCTGCAATCAGTAGTGGAGAGCTTGACGCGGAAGAAATTAAACATGCTAATGAAAAACATGTCAAGAACTATGATTTTGCAAGACCGTCCAAGTTTTCGAAAGAGCATCTGAGGACACTTAATATAATATTTGAACATTATGGGAGACTTTTATCGACCAATCTTCCAGCTTATTTGAGAAAGAATGTTCAAGTAGAGGTGATTAATTCAGAGGCAGTTACATACTCAGAGTTCACCAATGCTCTCTCAAATCCTGTTCTATTAGGCATTGTTGATTTTTCACCCTTAGAGGGTAGTATTATCATAGAGTTTTCTGATAATCTTGGTTATGCCATTGTAGATAGGATGCTTGGAGGCGGAGGTTATCCGCTAGAAAAGGTAAGGGATTTTTCGGAAATCGAGCTCTCAATTATGGAACGTATATTTAATATATGTACTAACCTCCTTAGAGAGCCCTGGACTAATGTGATAGAGCTAGAACCTAGGCTTATCCGTATAGAGACCAATTCACAGTTCGCGCAGATTATATCTCCCAGTGAAATGATTTCTTTAGTAACATTGAAGATTAAGGTGGGTAATATAGAGGGACTTATGAATATTTGCCTTCCATATGTATGTTTGGAAAAGGTTATAGATAAATTGAATACTAAATACTGGTATTCCACCATGCAGTTAAGAGATGATAAGTCATATAAGGATTTAATAGAAGTTGCAATATCAAAAGCAAAGGTGCCGCTACGTGCCGTATTAGGGAAAAGCACAATTTCTGTAAATGACTTTATGAACATGCAAAGTGGTGATATAATTAAACTAAATTCTAAAGTAGATGATGAATTAAGTGTTTATGTAGGCAATCTTTTTAAATTCACCGCACTTCCTGGTGCTTCCTCAGGTTCCTATGCGGTCAAAATTTCAACAATAATTCGAGGAGAGGAGTAGCAGGCTATGGATGGAATGTTATCTCAAGAAGAAATAAATGCCCTTCTTAACGGCTTGGGAACTGATGAAAGTGATTCAGATGAAACATTAACAGATGAAGAAATAGACGCAATAGGCGAGATATCTAATATAAGTATGGGTTCAGCTGCGACAACTCTGTTTTCATTGGTTAATCATAAAGTCGTCATTACAACTCCGGTTGTAGAATATGCTACATGGGATGATATTACAAAAAATTATGATAGTCCCTGTGTATTCATTCAGATATATTATGAAGACGGACTTGATGGTAATAATATATTGATTTTAAAAGAAAAAGATGTTAAAGTCATAACTGACCTAATGATGGGTGGTGATGGCACAAATATAGAAGGAGACATATCAGACCTTCATCTTAGTGCCATAAGTGAGGCTATGAATCAGATGATGGGTTCAGCAGCCACCTCAGTGTCTTCAATGCTAGAGAAGAGAGTTAACATCTCACCTCCTACATCTACAATAGTTAGTATGGATCAATCAGTTAGTGGGGAGGATATAGCAGATTTTCTGAAAGGCTCATTTGTCAAAGTATCATTTAATATGGTAATAGGAGATCTTGTTGATAGTGTGCTGATGCAGTTGTATCCATTTGATTTTGCTAGAGAACTTTACAGTGAGTTTGTTTCAGTCAATTCTATTGAGCTAGAGACTCCTAACCAAGCTCCTAGTGAGGATTATAAAGAGGATGTTAAGCCTAAATCAGTACCACCACAGGAAAGCCATGAAGAGGAAGCTGTACAGAATGGATATATGAATCATATTAATGGACCAGGTTTTATGGGCCAGGGGGCAAGCCCTTATATGAATCCAAATGGATCACAAATGCAACCGATTCGGGATGTGAATGTACAGCAAGCACAGTTTGCACCATTTTCACAAATGGTGACACAAACGGTACCACCAGAGAATATTGATTTGCTAATGGATGTACCTCTAGAGGTTACGGTAGAGCTTGGCAGAACAAGTAAATCTATAAAAGAAATACTTGATTTTGCACCTGGTACTATAATTGAATTAAACAGACTTGCCGGCGAACCAATAGATGTACTTGTTAATGGTAAATTTGTTGCTAAGGGAGAAGTTGTAGTAATGGAAGAAGCCTTTGGCATAAGAGTGACTGATATTATTAAGCAGAAGCAGTAAAACAATACATTATGATAGGAGAATTAAAATGGCGAAAAGTATATTAATATGTGATGATGCTGCGTTTATGAGGATGATGATTAGGGACATATTGGTAAAAAATGGATATGACATAGCAGGTGAAGCGGAAAATGGTCTTCGGGCTATTGAAAAATATACCGAAACCAAACCAGACTTAGTTATGATGGATATTACTATGCCTGAAATGGATGGAATTAAAGCTCTTAAAGAAATTAAGGCCATTGATCCCGCAGCTAATGTAATAATGTGCTCAGCAATGGGGCAACAAGCTATGGTAATTGAGTCTATACAATCAGGAGCCAAGGATTTTATCGTTAAGCCATTCCAAGCAGACAGAGTTCTAGAGGCTGTAAAGAAAGTAGTTGGTTAGCTAAAATGTCTACAAATACTAAGGTCATATTATTAAAAACACAAGATGGAGAATTACTTAAAAAAGTAAACAGTGTGGTAAATGATGTTGAAGCAGAGAAAATATCTACATTTGATAATGTATTACAACTGCTTGGCCTAGTTTTATTGTTGATTTTAATTTTAATAGCTGCTTATTATACTTCTAGATTTGTAGGTCGCTATAAGCTAGGACAATTAAAAGATAGTAATATTCAAGTAATTGAAATATATAGAATTAGCACTAATAAGATGTTACAGATTGTAAAAATAGCTAATAAATATGTAGTTCTTGGGATAAGTAAGGAACAAATAACTTATATAACGGAGCTTGATGAGAGTCAAGTACTAACTCATGATGCAAAGGAAGAGGAAAAGCAAAGCTTTAAGCAGATCTTCGACAAATTCAAGGGCAGTATAAAGTAAAGGTTGGTAACCATGATTACATCTGAGATAAAACGGTTTGGGATAAGGATGGCTATAGCCATAAGTATGTTATTAGTTGGGCTGGTATTCCTGTCTAATGTAAAAACAGTATCAGCAGCCAACATTGGTGATACCATCACAACTGACGATACTACCGAAGGTGTTCGTGGCACTGATAATAATGTAAGTGGGAGATTAGGACCATTAGAATTTAGATTAAATACAGCAGAGGATGAAGGAAGTATATCAGCTACCCTACAGATTCTGATGGTACTTACAGTTATAACCTTGGCACCTTCTATTTTAATTATGGTAACTTCGTTTACAAGGATTATCATAGTACTTCATTTTGTTAGGTCAGCTCTAGGTACACAGTCAACACCTCCCAATCAAATATTAATTGGTTTAGCATTGTTTTTAACATTTTTTATTATGTCGCCTGTAATTAGCAGGGTAAATGCTAATGCAATTGAACCCTTATCTAGAGGAGAGATATCCCAAGAAGTGGCATTTGATGCTGGGTTAAAGCCTATTCGAACCTTTATGTTAGAGCAAACTGATGTAAAGGATTTAAGGTTATTTATGGATATAGCAAATATTACAACGGTAGATACAGTGGATGAGATACCTACAACAGTTGTGATTCCTTCTTTCATTGTTAGTGAGCTAAGAAAAGCTTTTATTATTGGCTTTTTAATATATATACCTTTTATAGTCATAGATATGGTAGTGGCTTCAACCCTTATGTCTATGGGTATGATGATGTTACCACCTACAATGATATCTTTACCATTCAAGATATTGTTATTTATAATCGCAGATGGTTGGAACCTAATTATAGGTGAAGTAGTAAAGACCTTCTATTAGCTAAGATATATTAGTATAGATTATAGCTGCTAAACCAATCAAGATATGATGTAGTGAAGAAAACGCAAACTAGAGAGGATTGCCAATGAGTGAAAATGTAGTAATTGATATTGCCAGAGAAGCTGTATTTTTAATAATAAAGGTAGCCGCTCCCATACTTCTTGTATCATTAACGGTTGGACTTATTGTAAGCATTTTGCAGACAGTAACATCTATTCAGGAGCAAACCCTCACATTTGTTCCAAAGCTGATTGCTATTTTACTTGTGGTATTGCTGTTTGGTAATTGGATGCTCACATCAATAAAAGAGTTTATGATAGATCTGTATTCTAATTTTGCTTATTACATTAATGCGCTATGACTTTGACATTAGATAATTTTGAAATATTTTTTTTGATCATTGTGAGGATAAGTGGATTTATATACACTGCACCACTATTTTCGTTAAGGAATATTCCGGTTAGGGTTAAGGCTGGATTCTCTATATTTATATCTATAATATTGTTTTATACTATTCCAATATCTTCAATTGAATACATAGGAGTTATTGGGTTTGCCATATTAGTTATCAAGGAGGCAATAGCAGGAGCCCTTATGGGCCTGTTTTCAAATATAGCCTATCATATTCTTGCCTTCGCTGGCCAGATTATTGATATGGAAATAGGATTTTCTATGATAAATCAGTTGGATCCAGTTACTAGGATTCAGACCACAATTACAGCCAATTTATATGGCTATTTGGTACTATTAATGATGGTAATTACCAATCTACATCATTATTTAATAAAAGCAGTTATAGATTCATATAAGGTAATAGGTATAGGTCAGGCAATATTTCCACCAAATATGTACCAATTAATGGTGAGATTTATAATAGATTATTTTATTATTGCCATGCGAATTGTTATGCCGGTATTTGCTGCTATATTAGTTGTTAATATGGTTTTAGGTGTTCTTGCAAAGGTAGCACCACAGATGAACATGTTTGCTATCGGTATACAACTTAAGGTATTTGTAGGACTTTTGGTCTTATATATGATTATTGGACTTGTTCCCTCGGTTGCTGATTATATATTTAATGAAATGATGGAGCTTCTAAGAACCATTATTGGAATCATGCGGAGGCATTAACCATAAGCAGATGAGAGCATAGAAGGATTAGGTGGAGTATATTGAAGCGGTTTGACCTGGAAGTTGAAGTAGGGCATAAGTACTTGTTCCCTTATCGTTTACAGTTCTTTGCTGAAGGCGCTGATAAGACAGAGCAACCTACTACAAAAAAGCTAGGTGATGCTAGAAAAGAAGGGCAGGTAGCAAGAAGTAAGGAGCTTACGACTTCAACAGAGCTGATTGCAATGTTTTTAACACTAAAAATATTTGTAGGCTTCATTGGAAGTAAATTCGTTGAAACCTTTATAAGTAACTTTCAAAACATTTCCAAAATGCAGGAAGGCGAATTTACATTAGTAATGGCGGAGGGGATTTTAAGAAATTCCATTCTGAGGATAATTATTATATGCATTCCTATATTTGGAGTAGCAGTAGTTACATCCTTTATAGTTGTCTTAGTTCAGGTCAAATGGAAGATATCTGCTAAACCCTTAATGCCAAAGTTCAACAAATTAAATCCAGTTAGTGGGTTTAAGAAGATATTTTCTAAGGATAAAATTTTTACCCTTCTAATAGAAACAGTAAAGATAGTTTTAATAGGCTATATTACTTACAATTCACTTAAGAATGAGTGGAGGACATTACTTATTCTTTATGATATAAGCCTATTTCAGGCTGTAGATCTCATTGGGGATTTGGTAATTAATCTTGGACTTAAAATTAGTATAATATTTTTTATTGTAGGAATTGCAGATTATATATACCAAAAATTTAAGTTTAAGAAAGATATGATGATGACAAAACAAGAGGTAAAAGACGAATTCAAGCAAACTGAAGGAGATCCCCAAATTAAACGAAAAATTCGGTCTAAGATGATGGAAGTATCTCAAAGAAGAATGATGCAACAGCTTCCCGAAGCAGATGTAGTTATAACGAATCCGACCCATCTAGCAGCTGCGATTAAGTATAATAGGGAGAGCTCAGAGGCACCTATTCTATTAGCAAAGGGAGCTGATTACTTGGCAGTTAAGATTAAAGAGATTGCCAAAGAAAACCAGATTGAGATAGTAGAAAACAAACCCTTGGCAAGAATGCTATATTATAATGTTGAGGTTGGCGAAGAGATTCCACCAGAGCTCTATCAATTGACAGCTGAAGTTCTGGCCTATGTTTATAAACTAAATGGTAGAATTTAGAAATATATTAACAAATTCTTATAATTGATTAGTTGCTTTATAGGTGGTATATATAATGTTATACTTGTATTATAATAGAACATGTATAACCTTATATGAACCCTTATTTTACTGGAAAGGTATGGGAGACTAGGAATGAAGAGGAATGATATAGCTGTTGGACTTTATATATTAGCGGCAATCATGTTTTTAATCATACCAATGAGCCCATATTTATTAGACTTTTTTCTTGCACTTAATATATCTATAGCTATGGTTATATTATTCAATGCAATGTTCACCAAGGAAATCCTTAATATGTCGGCCTTTCCTACTATAATTTTATTTACAACAATTTTTCGTATTGCCCTTAATGTATCCAGTACCAGATTGATTTTATCTACTGGAAACCCTGGTAAGGTAGTTAAGACCTTTGGCGAATTCGTTGGTGGAAATAATTTGATTATCGGTTTAATTATATTTATAGTCTTAATTATGGTTCAATTTATTGTAATTAACAAGGGTTCAGAACGTGTTGCAGAAGTGACTGCAAGATTTACTCTCGATGCTATGCCAGGAAAGCAGATGGCTATTGATGCAGACCTAAATACAGGTGCAATAACCGATAAAGAAGCCATGGAACGAAGACAGAAAATCCAAGATGAGTCAGCCTTCTTTGGTTCTATGGATGGTGCAACCAAGTATGTCAAGGGAGATGCCATTGCTGGTCTTATTGTAACTGTGATAAACATGGTTGGTGGTACTGTGACTGGTATGCTTAATCAGGGCTTGCAAGCAGGTGAGGCATTTCAAGAGTACGCTATACTTACCATTGGTGATGGATTGGTATCTCAGATCCCCTCACTGATGATATCCCTAGCAACAGGTATTCTGGTTACTAAAGTTTCCAAGGAAGCAGACTTTGGAGATATGCTTATAGAACAGTTATTTTCTATTCCTAGGGCACTTTATATTGTTGGAATCAGTATGATTGTTTTGGGTATTGTAACACCCTTAAATATATTTCTTTTTACAGGATATGGGCTGGCCTTTATTTTCTCGGCTAGAGCAATTGAAGAGAAGCTAGAGGTAGAGTCAATTGAAAGTGAAGTTTCCTTGGAAGAAGAGGAGGCTAATGAGATAAGAAAACCAGAGAATGT
>JAAYRC010000155.1 GCA_012518975.1 Clostridiales bacterium | reverse complement strand
TTTGAGTATGCCCAGCTAAAGGGAACTCTTGATGGAATGGATACAAGGGTTATAACTGAGATGGCTGAATACTTTGAAAAGGAGATTGGATATAAACTTCCGTCAAAAACCCCATTTGTAGGTCGGAATTTTAATGTTACAAGAGCAGGTATTCATGCTGATGGTCTTTTGAAAAATGAGGAGATATATAATATCTTTGATACTGAAAAATTTCTAAATCGACCTGTTAGGGTAGCTATATCAAACACTTCAGGCCTGGCTGGAATAGCTCATTGGATTAACAGTTATTTTAATCTTAAGGAAAATCCATTAGATAAGAATGATAAGCTAGTAGTTAAGGTCAAGGAATGGGTTGATAAGGAGTATGAAGAGGGTAGAATCACAGTAATTACTGATGAAGAGATGGTTGATGTAATAGGAAAGGCCAAAGAGGAGCTAGGTATCTTATAGGACAAAAAATTAATAATACAGGATTATTCTTATTCTTAATAAGAGCTCCATGGGTTGACAAGCCGAGTTGATTACCATACAATAAAATCTGGTATTATAATGTAAGCTTTTAATAAATAAGAGATGGAGGATTATGATGTTTACAGAGCGAATTGAAGAAGCCAAGGAGAAATTTGGGCAGTTACTTGCTGAACAGTTAGAAAGAGTAGAGAATATGAAGAGTCAGGGAGATTTTGTTGATTACAGCTCCTTGGATCAGATTATTGTAGGAGTATGTGGTGGAGATGGAATAGGTCCTGCTATTACAGCACAATCCCAAAGAGTCTTAGAGTATTTATTAGAGGATGAAGTGAAAACCGGCAAGGTGGTTTTTAAGAATATAGATGGACTTACAATAGAAAGAAGAGCTGCAGAAAAGTCTGCGATTCCTCCTGCTGTTTTAGAAGAAATCAAAAAATGTCACGTTATTTTGAAAGGGCCTACAACAACACCTAGAAAGGGAGATCCTTGGCCTAACGTAGAAAGCGCTAATGTGGCTATGAGAAAGGAGCTAGACCTTTTTGCTAACGTTAGACCTGTAAGAATACCAGAACAGGGTATTGATTGGACATTTTATCGTGAGAATACAGAAGGAGCTTATGCTGTAGGTAGTAAAGGTGTTCATGTGACTGAAGACCTTGGAGTTGACTTTACAGTAGTTACAAGTCAAGGGTGTGAGAGGATTATTAGGGCAGCCTTTGAGTTTGCAAAGGCTAATAATAAGACAAGAGTTACAGCTGTTACTAAGGCAAATATTATCAAGGTTACCGATGGTAAATTCCTAGATATATTCTATGCCATAGCAAAGGAATATCCTAACATCAGTGCAGATGACTGGTACATTGACATTATGACTGCTAAGCTGGTGGATGAAAAGAGAAGAACGGACTTCCAGGTACTTGTAATGCCTAATCTTTACGGTGATATATTGACAGATGAAGCTGCTGAATTCCAGGGTGGAGTTGGAACTGCAGGAAGTGCAAATATCGGAAAGCGTTATGCTATGTTTGAAGCTATTCATGGTTCAGCACCTAGGATGGTTCAGGAAGGCAGAGATATTTATGCAGATCCTTGTAGCATGATTCGTGCTGGTGCTATGCTTCTTAATCATATTGGATATAAGGCTGAAGCAGATAAGCTTTATAAGGCATTAGATATCTGTACTATAACAGAGAAAAAACTAGTGCTTACAGGAAGAGATACAGGGGCTACTGGAGAAGAATTTGCTAATTATATTATGGATACCATAGCAAGCCTATAGATCCTATAAGCTAGCTATAAAATCTATAATAGTAGTAAATGAACTAAAATTTCCACTTGTATTATCTCCACTAATTAATCTTTGGAAAACAAATCTGCAAGGAGGAAATTTACTTGGAAGAGCTTAATCTTCAAAAAGAGATAGGAGACAGGTATTCCCTTAGAGCTAGGGTATACAATACAATCAGAGATAAGATACTGTCTGGAACATATCATGAAAATGAAGAGTTGAGAGAGAATACTTTAGCCACCGAGCTTGGTGTTAGTAGGACTCCGGTTAGGGAGGCCCTACGTCAATTGGAGCTTGAGGGTTTGGTAAGCATAATCCCTAATAAAGGTGCTTCTGTTACAGGAATAACCACTAAGGACATTCATGATATTTATATGATACGATCATATCTGGAAGGCCTTTGTGCGAAATGGGCCTGTGAGAACATAACAAATGAACAGATTGAGGCACTGGAGGAGAATCTCTATCTATCAGACTTTCATGCAAGAAGAAGTCACTTTGATCAAATAGTAGACCTAGATAACAAATTCCATGATTTGATATATAAGGCCTCCGGAAGTAAGATATTAAATCATGTCCTGTCAGACTTTCATCAATATGTAGAAAGGGTTCGTAAGATAACCCTGTCAAGACCTTTAAGGGTTGAACAAACTCGTAAAGAGCATGCAGCTATAGTTGAGGCAATTAAGAAAAGAGATAGTGATCTAGCAGAGGCTTTGGCAAATAAGCATATGATGAATACTATTGAAAATCTAACTGAACAAGGACTATAGATATGGACAGATTTATAGAATAGATTACATGAAAATCAAGGTCAAACACAAAAAAACCACCAGTAGGAAAATATTATAATATTTTCCTACTGGTGGTTTTAAAATTTATAGTCTTCCTATTCTTCAGCAGCCAACTGCTCCCATTCTATTAATAGTTGGTCTAGTTTGGCTTCTACTTGTTTTTTTTCCTCGTGTAATTCCATCAGTCTATGAGGATCAGTAAATATTTCCTCCTGTATAAGTAGATTGTCTATTTCGTCGTTCCGATTTTCTAGTTGGTGGATTTCATCCTCTGTTCTTTTTAAATCATTTTTGATTTTTCTAATTCTTGCCTGCTCTTGCTTTTGCTGTTGCCAGGATAGCTTATTGTCGCTGATTGCTTGGTCATTACTTGTATTAGGATTACTTGAGGCGGCCCAAGGATTAGCTTGGTTTACATCCTTATTCTCCTCTGGTGATTTGCCTAAAATAGCAGCTTCAAGCTCGGGTTTCTTCTCCAAATAGTAATCATAATCGCCAATATAATTAATCAATCTTTCCTCTGTCAGGTCTAGAATTCTTGTTGCAGTCTTATTAATAAAGTAACGGTCATGGGAGACGTATAGAACAGTTCCACTATATGACCTGAGGACATTTTCAAGAATCTCTTTAGAAACAATATCTAAGTGGTTGGTAGGCTCGTCTAGGATTAGGAAGTTTGCTTCTGATAGCATTAGTTTTGCTAGAGCCACTCTTCCTCTTTCGCCACCGCTTAAATCCTTGATTCTCTTAAACACATCATCCTCTATAAATAAAAAGGAAGCAAGAATATTTCTTACACTGGTGTTATCCAGATGAGGATAGGCATCCTGTAGCTCATCAAACAGGGTTTTTTCTGGGTCAAGAACCTGCATTTCTTGGTCATAGTATGCAATATTGACCTTGGAGCCTAGATGAATCTCACCAGCATCTGCTTTTAGGGAACCAGTTATTATCTTCAAAATAGTGGTTTTTCCAGTTCCATTGTTGCCTATGATAGCAAGCTTTTCCCCTCGTTTTATTTCAAAATCAATGTTCCTAAAGAGGGTCAGGCTACCAAAGGATTTAGAAAGTCCCTCTACACGAAGTACATCATTTCCGCTTAACTGTCTTGGCTCAATAAAAAAATCCATTTGCATATTTTCTTTGGGTTTTTCTATATGTTCAATTTTATTAAGGAGTTTTTCACGGCTCTCAGCACGACGGATTGATTTCTCACGGTTAAATGAACGGAGCTTTTTTATAACTTCTTCTTGATGTTTGATTTCTCTTTGTTGGTTATTATATGCTTTTAAAAGAGCATTTTGAAGCATTGATTTCTTATATATATAATCTGAGTAGTTACCCTCAAAGGTCTGTACCTTCTTATGGTCAATTTCAATAATTTTGCTAACAACCTTATCAAGAAAATATCGGTCATGGGCTACTACAATTACAGCACCATTATAGTTTAATAAAAAGGTTTCAAGCCAGGCTATGGATACAAGATCCAAATGGTTGGTTGGCTCATCAAGAAGCAGGATATCTGGGCGAGATAGGAGCAACTTTCCAAGGGCTATTCTGGTTTTTTGTCCTCCAGAAAGAGTATCTACCTTCTTGCTAAAGTCCTCTTCAGAAAAGCCAAGGCCCTTAAGTATTCCCGTTACTTCACTTTTATAGGCATATCCATTAAGCATTTCAAATTCATGAGTAAGTCTTGTGTAGGTTTTTAACATCTGATCTAGGTCTTCACCTTGAACATGCTTCATTTGAAGTTCTAGGCTTCGGATTCTTTGATCTAGGTCGATTATATTTTGCTTTACCCTATACATTTCATCATATATTGTATGATTTGACTTTAAATCCTGGACTTGGGATAGATAACCGATTGTGCTACCCTTAGATATAGTTACATTACCCTCATCAGCAGTATGTTCACCTATTATGATTTTAAGTAAGGTAGATTTTCCAGAACCATTAATTCCAACTATAGCAGCCTTCTCTTTATCGTTAATATGAAAGGATACACCTTTAAGAATTTCAGATGCTCCAAAGGCCTTGCTTATATTATTACATGATAAAACCATTATGCTATACCTCTTTCGTATCACTGCCTTATGTCAATCGTGACTTTAATATTTTATCATAAGCAGCTTATCAAGTAAAGATTATGGATTTATATCTAATCCGATACTAAAGCTTGATTGACTTATTATTAACAATCAAATATAATATTTCTAGATAGTGCTTATAGGAGGACAAAATATTGCAGAATAAAAAAATATCTAAAGCAGTTATTAATAGATTGCCTAGGTATTACCGTTATCTAGGGGATTTACTGGAGAAAGATGTTGTCCGTATTTCTTCAAAGGAACTAAGTGAGAAGATGAATGTGACCGCTTCCCAGATTAGGCAGGACCTAAATAATTTCGGCGGGTTTGGTCAACAGGGTTACGGTTATAATGTAGAATATCTTCATACAGAAATAGGTAAAATTCTTGGTCTTGATAGGAAGTATAATATAATAATAATTGGCGCAGGTAATTTGGGCCAGGCTCTTGCCAATTATTCAGATTTTGAGAGAAGAGGTTTTTATATAAAGGCGATTTTTGATGTTAATCCAAGGCTTATAGGCTTATCTATTCGAGGAATTGAGATTAGGTCTATAGATGAGCTAGAAGACTTTATCAAGCATAATCAGGTGGATATCGCTGCTCTTACATTGCCAAAATCAAAGGCGGCTCAACTAGCTTCTGATCTAACCAAGTGGGGAATTAAAGGATTGTGGAATTTTGCACCAACAGATATCCATTTTCCACAGGATGTAATAGTTGAAAATGTACATTTAGCAGATAGTTTGATGAAGTTATCATATAAGCTATCAGAAAAAGACCGTCCTGCTGATAACTAATAATATTTCTTTTTATATGTCATTAAGAGGGCAAGAGAAACTAATGAAAAGAAGAAAAAAAATAAATTTTAATTCAATAGTTAAGAACAAAAAACTTCCAATTCTTACACTGGATTCTAGGTGGCATGAATTGTTTCCTGATGAAAAAAAGACCCACCGTATAAGAGATTTAGAGCAGAAGTTAATCAAATTACTAAAGACACAAGGAAAGCTTGTTAATGAAATTAAGGATATGAAAAACCTAAAAAAAACTTTGATGTCAGAAATAGTAGCTAATATGGACATTGAAAATGATAGTAAGTCCAAGTCTAAAGAAAAGAAGTTAGACCGCAATAAAAACTATATTAATGAGCTAAATAAGAAGATGGATAATGCTTCAAATCGACTTGCAGATCTACCCTATGAAATCAAAAGAGTAAATGAAGAGCTTCTTGTTGAAAGTATTAAGAACGGCTATGATAGAATACATGATAATCAAGAAGACCTATCTAAAATATCTGATTGGATTATCAAAACTAGAGAAGAACTAAAGAGAAAAATTGTCTTAAAAAATGATATGGAGACTACTAACAAGCAAATGTACTCATATCTGCATGATGTTTTAGGACCAGAAATTATAGAAGCTATTGACAAGACACAGGAAAAAAAGTAGTAATAGTAGAATCTTTAGTTAAAGGATGATGAAGTGTGATAACAGGTATTGGAGTGGATTTAATTAAGATTGAACGAGTTAAAAAGGCTTGTGAAAAGGAAGGTTTTTTGAAGAAATGTTTTACAGATGATGAAATTGAACTTATAGGGAATAGATGGGATAGGGCTGCTGGTAATTTTGCTGTCAAAGAAGCTGTAGCTAAGATGTTTGGTACAGGATTTAGAGAAATTTCTCTAAAGGAGATCGAAGTACTTAGAGACAAATTGGGTAAACCCTACGTGAACTTATACGGAAAAGCAGACAAAATGGCAAAAGAACAGAAGGTATCGACTATACATGTATCCATAACAAACACAACTGATTATGCAAATGCATTTGTTATAGGAGAAAATACAATCAAATAGCAGTGGTTAATGTAATATAGATAAATCTATCTTTACAATAATATAATGGGGCAAAAAGATGAAATATATAGTAGATTCTGATAAGATGAAAAAAATCGACAAATATACTATGGAGGTCATAAAAGTTCCTCCCCTTGTTCTTATGGAAAGGGCAGCCATGGAGCTTGCCAGCCTTATAAAGCAGAAGATAAAAAAAGAGGACCGCATACTTGTTGTATGTGGTCCAGGTAATAATGGGGCAGATGGAGTTGCAGCTGGGAGAATCCTGTTTTTACAGGGCTACCAAGTTGCAATTCTTTTACCTTTTGATACAAATGGCTGTAGTGACCAGATGAAGCTACAGCTTACTATAGCTAATAATCTGGGTATAAGTATTGATAACAGTAATAGGTTATGTGAATATAATATAATAATTGATGCGTTTTTTGGAATAGGCTTATCTAAGCCTGTGTTAGGAATATTTTCAGATATTATTGAGGAAATCAACAAGGGACAGCAGATGGTGTTTTCGGTAGATATACCGTCAGGTATATCAGCTGATACAGGAAGGGTGCTGAATACTGCTATAAAGGCAGATTATACTGTAACCTTTGGCTATATGAAGCAGGGGCTAATACTTTATCCTGGTGCTGACTATGCTGGTGAAATTATTCTAGCAGATATAGGGTTTCCAGATCTTGCCCTGACTTATGTTGGTGCAGATACCTTTTATTATACTAGGGAGGATTTGAACAAACTACCAATTCGAAAGAGGGATGGTCATAAGGGTAGCTTTGGGAGGGTACTTGTTATTGCCGGCAGTGAAGGAATGAGTGGAGCTGCCTACCTTTCTGCTAAGGCCTGTTTTAAGACTGGTGCAGGCATGGTTAAGATTCTTAGCAGCTGTAAAAACCGAAATATAATCCAGACTATGTTACCAGAAGCACTTTTCGCATCATATGATACAGATGAAGATTTATCATCAATAATTAGCTGGGCCCAGGTGATTATTATTGGCCCAGGGCTTGGATTAGGAAAGATAACAGACCAGCTACTTGATTTAGTAATTAATCAAGAAGATACTCCGGTGATCATCGATGCAGATGGAATTAATATGCTGGCAAAGAGGCTTGATAGTAATTATGAAGCTTTGTCTTTAGAGAAGCGACTAAATGTTTTGGCCGATATTTTGCCGAAAAACACAGTATTAACTCCTCATCCTATGGAGTTATCAAGACTTCTTAGAATGGACATATCAGAAATATCAGATAATATATTTGACATTGCAAATCAATGTTCCTATAATGAATTAGTATATGTATTAAAGGATGCTAGAACGATTGTTGCGGGATCTGGTAAAAAATATATTAATATATCTGGTAATGACGGTATGGCAACTGCTGGAAGCGGAGATGTACTAACTGGAATAATTGCTGGGCTTATTGCACAGGGGATGAAAGCCTATGATGCGGCCTGTCTTGCTGTATATATTCATGGTCTAGCAGGGGATGAGGCGGCAGTAAGGCTTGGAAGATATTCATTAACAGCAGAAGACATAGTAGGTGAGATATCAAGTGTTTTACTGCAACAATATTGAGCCTTGATAAACCGGATAGAAGTAATAAAAGAAGATAAGGTGAAGAACAATTGGGTATATCTGATTATTATAGAGCACAGGCGAATATTAATATTGATGCAATTCGCTCTAATATTAGCCAAGTAAAAAGTAAATTAAAAAAAGATACCAAGCTAATGGTTATCGTAAAGGCTGATGCTTACGGCCATGGAGCAGTGCGGGTATCACAGGCCTTGCAAGGTGAAGTTGCTGACGCCTATGGAGTTGCAATTATTGAAGAAGCAATAGAGCTAAGGGAGGCAGGAATAACAAAGCCTATATTAATATTAGGATACACGCCTAAGGAGCAGTTTAGGCTTGTAATATCCTATGATGTGATACAGACTGTATATCGATATGAAATGGCTGAAGAATTAAGTGCAGAAGCTATAAATCAAGGTAAAACAGCCAAAATCCATATTAAAGTAGATACAGGTATGTCAAGGCTTGGCTTTAATGATACTGATAAAAGCCTGGAAGATATAAAAAAAATTGCTAGTCTTGAGGGTGTATCTATAGAGGGAATATTTTCTCATTTTGCTAAGGCAGATGAGGCGGATAGAGAAAGTGTAAAAGGTCAGATTGAGAGATTTGATAAGTTTTATGATTTATTAAAGCAAGAGGGGATATATATTCCTCTTCGTCATATGTCCAATAGTGCTGGAATGATAGAATATCCAGAAGCAGAATACGACATGATCAGATGTGGAATAGTTAGTTATGGAGTTTATCCATCTAATGAGGTTAGCCAGGATGTTTTCTCCTTGCAACCTGCAATGGATTTGAAAAGTCATGTGGTATTTATAAAGGAAGTAGAGGCAGGAACAGGCATTAGCTATGGTTCTACCTATATAACCAAGAGGAAAACTAGGGTTGCCACAATACCTGTTGGATATGCAGATGGATATTCGAGAAATATGTCTAATGTTGGAAAGGTAATAATTCGCAAACAGTATGCACCTATTATCGGAAGAATTTGCATGGATTATTTTATGGTGGATGTTACTGATATTAAAGATATAAGTGAGGGAGATGTAGTCACCCTACTTGGAGAAGAGGGAAGCTGTAAGATTACTATCGAGACTTTGTCAGAGTGGTCCCACTCCTTTCCTTATGAAATAATGTGCACTGTTGGTAAAAGAATACCAAGAGTATATCTTGGTCAATAGGACTTGGGTATATTAATTATAGTGAACTATATCACTTTATGGAATACACACGAGGAAACTGGCAATAATAAGGATAAAGCCTACAATTGGAGTGTGAGTAAAGTGGTAATAAAAAGAGGAGATATCTTTTATGCAGATTTACGACCTGTTGTCGGATCAGAGCAGGGAGGTATCAGGCCAGTATTAATTGTTCAAAATGATACAGGAAATAAGCATAGTCCCACTGTGATATGCGCAGCTATTACATCAAAAATGAATAAGGCCAAGCTACCTACACATGTGGAGCTTGATGCTGATAGATACGGAATAGTTAAGGATTCGGTTATTTTACTGGAGCAAGTTAGGACTATTGATAAATCTAGACTTAAGGAGAAGGTATGCCACTTGGACCAAGATGTATTAAAGAGAATTGATAAAGCATTAATTATTAGTTTATCTTTAGATACATATTTTAGAAATATATTATTCAAATAATAAGGAAGGGAATTTATTTACGATGGATAGTGACAATCCTTTATGGGGATTAGTGGTTATATTGATTCTTATACTTATAATCGCAATCATATCCTGCATAAAGACTGCATTGGAATATGTAGGTGAAAGCAATTTAAGAAAGAGGGCAGAAGGAGGAGATAGAAAAGCGACTGGCCTCTTGAAAATTATAGACTCAGACTGTGGATATCAAAGTACAATGACTTTGCTCCTATGCGGTATGGCAGTTATAACCGGAGTTTACTATATGGCAAGTCTTTTACCAAGAATTTGGATTTCTGCATTATGGAACCAGTCCACATTAAATTTCTTGTATTCAATTTATATAGTTTTATCTTTAGTGTTATTGATATTTGCGATTACATTGGTTGGTTTGCTAGTACCTAAAACGCTAGCTATGAAATATGCTGAAAAGATTTGCTTTGGATTATATGGACTGATTTGGTTGACATTTTACTTATTCAGTCCTTTTGGATGGCTGATTGAGAAAGTAATGAAATATACCCTCAAGATATTTTCTATACCTCTTAATGAGCTTCAGGAAAATGAAATAGATGAAGAGATTATTTCTATGGTTAATGAAGGTCATGAACAGGGTGTATTTGATGCTGGAAAGGCTGAGATGATTTCCAATATTATTGAGCTGGATGACCTAGAGGCAAATGATATAATGACTCATAAAAAGCGTATAATAGCTGTTAATGCTGTGATGTCCTTGGAAGAGGCAGTAAAGTTTATGTTGTCTGAAAATTATTCTAGGTATCCATTGTATGAAGGTAATCTAGATAATATCATTGGTATATTACATTTAAAGGATATATTATTTGCATACATATTTGATGACAAGAAAAGGGGATTAAAAGACATTGCAAGAGAACCCTACTTTGTCCCTGATACTCAAAGTGTGAATCTTTTATTTCATGAAATGCAATCAAATAATATCCATATGGCCATTGTAATAGATGAGTATGGACAGACAGCAGGCTTAGTTGCAATGGAGGATTTCCTAGAGGAAATAGTGGGCAATATACAGGATGAATATGACAAGGAAGAAAAAATGATACTAAGTGTTGATGAGGACTCCTGTGTAGTGAAGGGTTCAATAAGCTTAGAGGATTTAGAGGAAGAGCTGGATATTGTTATAGAGCATGAAGATTTCGATACACTTAATGGTTTGCTAATATCTATCTTAGATAGGATTCCTGCAGATGGAGAGAGGGCCACCCTGGAGTATGGGGGTTATCAGTTTGATATTCTTGAAACCATGAACAAGATGATAGGACTGGTTAGGATATCAAAGCTATCAATTATACTAGAGGATTCCTTGGATGGAACAGTATTAGATTAATTGTATATAGAAAAACGCCGGCTAGTTAGCCGGCGTTTTGGTAAACAACAGGGGTGTTAGTTTACCATAGCGTATAATAGGGTGGGAGTAGAAAGTGTTTTATCACTGTCTATGGTCATAGTATACAAAGAAGATGTGTCGATTTTGTGAATGGTTTATAAAAAAAATATAAAATTAATAATAAAAAAGTTGAAAGTAAGGAATAAGGCAATTTAAACTTATGGAATTTGCAAAATATTAAGTATAAGTGGTATGCAAAAGAGGGTGTCTGCTACTACTGGCAGACACCCTCAAATCTATAAATATAAGTAGGGAGGAGGAGAGTGATAATTCATATTTAACTCTTCTGAATACAGTATAAATAAAATATATGTTCAAAGTATGGATAGAATAAAGACAATTTGTGAACAATTTAGTTCATATTTATGTCAATGTTGGAATTTTATTATATGACTGCTATAGATAAGCTTATTTCCAAGTATATTCCGATGTGATATAATATGGTTAATAGTAATGATTAGACTAGATAATGACATATTATTAGGAGGGTTTATTATTATGAATATTCAAAAACAAGGATTTAATCCATATTTACCTTCATGGGAGTATATTCCAGATGCAGAACCTTATATATTTAATGATAGGGTATACATATATGGTTCTCATGACCGGTTTAATGGTTATGCATATTGCTTAAATGACTATGTGACCTGGTCAGCACCTGTTGATGATCTTTCAGATTGGCGATATGAAGGTGTTATCTTGAAAGCTACAGATGTGGAGAACAATTCTGATAGAGATAGTTGCCTGTATGCACCAGATGTTACACAGGGAGTGGATGGAAGGTATTATATTTATTACGTTGACAGCAAGAGGTCTATAGTGTCTGTTGCTGTAAGTGATAGTCCTGCTGGATATTTTGATTTTTATGGCTATGTTCGCTATGAAGATGGAACAATACTTGGAACCAGACAAGGGGATGAACCTCAATTTGATCCAGCTGTTTTAACTGAAGGGGACAGAACTTATTTGTATACTGGTTTTTGCTCAAGAGGGGATAAGTCAAGATCAGGTGCCATGGCCACGGTTCTAGGACCTGATATGCTTACAATTATTGAGGAACCGACTATAATTGTACCAAGTGAGCCCTATGGTAAAGGAACAAGCTTTGAGGGTTATGAATTTTTTGAAGCTCCTTCTATAAGAAAACATAAGGATACTTATTATTTTGTATATTCATCTATTCAAATGCATGAGCTATGTTATGCAACTAGCAAACATCCAACCAAGGATTTTGTTTATGGTGGAGTAATTGTTAGTAACTGTGATTATAATATAGATACATATAAGCCAGCACTAAAACCAATGTTCTATGGTGGGAACAATCATGGAAGTATTATCTGCATTAAAGATCAATGGTATGTTTTTTACCATAGACATACTAATGGAACTAATTATAGTAGACAGGCCTGTATGGAGAAGATAACAATTAATGAAGATGGTACAATAGATCAAGTAGAAATGACCTCATGCGGCCCCAATAATGGACCATTAAGAGGGTTTGGAGAATATCCTACATATTTGGCTTGCAATCTTTTTTGCAGTGAAGAGTCAATATATACAGATTTCACAGGTGCCTGGATGAACAATCAGTTCCCTAAGATTACCCAAGACAATAAGGATGGGGATGAGGAAATAGGCTATATTGCAAATATGAAAGATTCTGCCACTGCTGGATTTAAATATTTTGATTGTAAAGGTATAAAAAAAGTTGGGATTAAAACACGGGGGTACGCAAATGGAGAATTTGAAGTTAGGACTTCCTGGGATGGCGAGGTGTTAGGTAGAATACCAATTGGTTTTTCTAATGTATGGAAGGAATATTCCTCAGATATAGTGATACCAGATGGCGTGAATGCACTTTATTTTACCTATAAAGGGGAAGGAAGCGCTAGCTTTGCATCCTTTACTTTAGAATAGTTGATATTTCTTTTATGAAATGGAGAAAAATGAAGTTATCAAATATGAAAATAAGAACTAAATTATTGATGATTTATTTCTTTTGCGTCCTAATTCCAATAATTTTGACAGATGCAATTATCCTTTATACAGTTAATCGTAACTCACGGGAGGATAAGGTTAGAGAGATTCAATTTTTGATGGACCGAATTGCATATAATATGAAAGAAACCATAGAAAGCTGTTTTTTATTTACCAATGGCTTGTATCTGGACCAGCACTTAGATGAATTCTTGGAGCGAGACTTCGCTGATGGCGTGACATATTACAGCCAATATATGGAGTTTTTAGAGTATAATAATTTGGGCTATAATTACACCAATAGCAAACTATCTAAAATACATATATTTGCAGACAATAATACAATAATTAATGGCGGAAAGATTGCTACCGTAGATATGATAAGGGATACACATTGGTATCAAAGTTTTAAGGAAAGTGGAGAGAACATGCAGCTGTATGTTCATTATGATGATAGCAAACGAAATGCTATTGGTAGAGGAACGGCTAGAACAATAAGTATAATAAGAAGCCTCAATAATTATGGTGATAATAAAATAGAAAAGCTAGTAAAGGTTGATATAGACTACAATAATATGCTCAAAGATGTCTTAAATGAAAAAATTGATGCTGATATATATGTTAAGAATAAGGACTATATACTATTTTCTAATAAACCTAATCAGAGCATATTAGAACCATATTCTCTTTCTAGCACTATAGAATATAACAAAACCACCATGTCTAAGACATTTATTATTGCAAAGCAAAACTGGGAGGTTGTCGTTCAATATAATGAGGATACATTTTGGACAGTGGTTTTCTATAATAAGGGCCTTTTCCTAATGATACTACTCAATATATTCGTACCCTCTATACTAATCTTTTTTGTAGGAAAGTCCATAAGTAAGCGGTTGTCATTGGTGGCATCACATATGGATAGGGTTGAGAAAGAACAATTTATAGAAATTGAAAGTTTTATGGGAGACGATGAAATTGGTAAACTTATTACTAGCTATAACCTAATGGTGGCCAAAATAAGAAATCTTATTAATGTAGTATATAGGGACCAAGCTGAAAAGCAAGCCTTAGATCTATCTAAAAAGCAGGCTGAACTAAAAGCAATTCAGAGTCAGGTTAATCCTCACTTTCTATTTAATACGCTTGAGGCTATACGAATGCGGAGTCTAATTAAAGGAGAGAATGAGACGGCTAATATTATTGAGGAATTATCAGCCTTATTTAGAATGAGTATGACTTGGGATAAGGACTATATAAGTATTGATGACGAGTTAAGTTTTGTTAAGAAATATATTAATATACAAAGATACCGTTTTGGAGATAAACTAAAGTATATTGCAAATGTAATGAAGGAGTGTAGACAGGATTTGGTCCCCAAGCTGGCAATCGTTACATTTGTAGAAAATGCCTTTATTCACGGTATTGAATCATCCGTTAAGGATGGGGTTATAACACTTAATATTACAAAAGATACTGATTATCTGATTATAAATGTTCTGGATAATGGAAAGGGCATAGAAGAGGAAAAGCTTAAGGAAATGAGACAGATGCTATCTACAGCTAATAGTAAGATGCTTTATAATGCAAAATCAACAGGTATTTTAAATGCACTTCTACGTTTTAAAATGTATAGTGACGGTGAGGTAGTATTTGGCATTGAAAGTAAGCTTGATCATGGGACAAGTATTACAGTCAAATTACCCATAAAAATTGTTACCGATGATATAAAAACAAGTAGTTTAGACAAGGGGGATTTCGATAATGATCAATGTGATGATTGTTGATGATGAGCCATATATTAGGCAAGGGCTTAAAATATTAATACCTTGGAAAAAGTATGGATATAAAATATGTGCGGAGGCCTCCAATGGAATAGAAGCATTAGAAAAACTTAAAGATCAGAATATTGACCTTATTATTACTGATATTAAGATGCCCCAAATGGATGGTATTGAGCTTATAGAGTATATAAGTGAATACATGTCAAAAAGACATCATTTTATAATCCTTAGTGGATTTTATGAATTTGAATATGCAAAAAAAGCCATTAGATACGGTGTTGAGGATTATATATTAAAGCCAGTACAAAAAGATGAGCTAATACGAACATTAGAGGATTATAAGGAAAAACTCTATAATGATTTAAATGAGCTTAAAAACAAGGAGTTAACAGAAAAAGTTGTTTTTGATAATCATTTAGGCCATTTGCTTTCAGGTGTCTACTCTGAGGAAAGTATCGATTATATTAGTCGATTTTTAACTGATATTAGTGGGGCTAGATATATAGGATTAGAATACGACTTATCTAATGAAAACTACCTAGGTTTATCACATGATGAAAGGATTGAGCAGCTGAATCTTCTTTATAATGAACTAAAAAAAATACTTAATGGGCACAGTAATCATATTTATAAGGAATATATAGATAGTGAAAAAGGTTTTGCTGTGGGACTTATATATGTAGATAAATTAGGGGAATTAGCTGGACTTGGTGAGAGAGACTATATCCATTCCCTAAGCGATCAAATTAAGGGAAAGTTAAAACATGAGCTTATTCTTTATATAGGGCAAAAAGAGAGAGATATTAGAACAATTTCAGAATCTTATAAAACTGTAAAGATGATCCGAAGCTTTTATAATGTTACTAATGATAATAGCATTATAAATTATGATGATATAAAGAACAGTTTAAGTATAGATAAGCATCCGGTTGATAAGGAGGCCATGGATAATCTAATCCGTGTCATAGAAGAAAATGATAAAGAAATGATAAAGAAGCATAGCTTAATAGTGCACAGTCATTTTAAGGACTGGTTAGGACAACCTGGCATTATAAAAATAAATTTCAATTACCTTTTATTTAATTTTATCAATTTGACCAGAGAAATTGATTCAAAAGAGAGCCAGGAAGAGGCATATGGAATAATTAGCAGACTAGGTAATGATAAATTAATGTTCAAAAGTAGTATTAAAGAATTTCAGGACCTTGTTCTAGAGTTTGCTGACTATTTGAGTCGGGAGAGGCAACATGCTTTCGGAGGAGTCCTTAAGGATATTGAAAGAGAAATCATAGAAAATTACATGGAGAATCTTAGTTTAAAGGGTCTTAGTGAAAAATATTTTATTAATAGTGCTTATCTAGGACAGATATTCAAAAAACAGTTTGGAGTGCCATTTAAGGATTATTTAAATAATTATAGGATAGAGAAAGCTACTGAGCTGTTAATTAGAACAGATGAGAAGATTTATTTGATAGCTAGTTCAGTTGGCTTTAATAATACGGACTATTTTATTAGTAAATTTGTACAGCTAAAAGGTATCACTCCTTTACAATTTAGGAAACAATTTATAAAAAAAGAGATTTAGAAATCAATATATGTAAAAAACAATAAAAAACACTAATTATTTTAGTATCCACTATAATTATTTATGTTTAAGCTATACTTTTTATATTGCATTACTGTGCAAAAATGATAGAATAGAGTTAGCTATTATGTATTATATGTACATAATATCGAAAAAAAATATAGGGAGGAACAAATATGAAAAGATTTAGAGCATTATTTGCTGTAATTCTTGTAATCGCAATGGTTAGTTCACTATTTATTGCTTGTAAAAGAGACCCAAAAGAGACTGATGGTCCTACAACTGGCGGTGAAACAACTGGCGGTGAAACAACTGGTGGTGAAACAACTGGTGG
>JAAYRC010000154.1 GCA_012518975.1 Clostridiales bacterium | reverse complement strand
TCTCTTGAAAAGGAGCTTATTGATAAGCATGGAGGTGTAAATGCCCAAGGACTTGTAGAGAGTGCTCTTAATAATGTTAAGAGAATAGAGGATATGGGCTATGATAATTTGGTTATTAGCATAAAATCTTCAGATGTTTTGATGTGTATCAAAGCCCATGAGCTAATTGCTAAGGAGACTTATTATCCTCTTCATGTAGGTATAACTGAAGCTGGCACTGTAAATGCAGGAAATATAAAATCCTCTGTAGGCTTAGGCATAATATTATATCAAGGAATTGGTGATACCATTCGTGTGTCTTTGACTGGTGATCCAGTAGAGGAAATAAAGTCTGCCAAGCTTATATTAAATACCTTGGGCTACCGAACTGGTGGAATAGATGTGATTTCTTGTCCTACCTGTGGAAGAACACAGATAGATCTTATCAAGTTGACTAGAGAAGTAGAGGAAATGGTTATGGACTTTGATCTTGATATTAAGCTTGCTGTCATGGGCTGTGTTGTAAATGGTCCTGGAGAGTCTAGGGAGGCGGATATAGGCATAACTGGTGGAAATGGGGTAGGTATGCTTATGAAGAAGGGTGAGATTATTCGTAGGGTTCCCGAGGAAGACCTACTTAAGGCTCTGAGGGAGGAACTGCAAAACTGGAATAGATAGGGGTAAATATCATGTTGTTTTTTGAAGCATTTGAAGAAATACACTGTGATGATAATGAGATAAAAAATCTTTTTGGCCAAACTGAGGTTGAAAGGGTTACTGCGTCCAGGAATAACAATATTTTGACTATTTATATAAAAAGCAAAAGATTGATCCATAGGACTAATATAAAAAAAATGGAAGAACTGCTTAATCGGCAGCTCTTTTTACATACTGGTAACAAGGCATATATCAGGCCTTTATTTGAGCTTTCTGAAGAATATGATTTAGATAAGCTCTTTTCAGTATACCGTGACAGTATTCTAGAGGAGCTTAAGGAGATAAGTATTGTAACCTATCATCTTTTTAATCAAGCGAAGATTAAGGTTCAGGAAGATGCTATCTTTATTAAGACCAAGGAAAACTGTGTGGCTGAGGATAAATTTACTAAGCTTAAGGACTATCTTATTAAGCTTTTTAAGGAAAGATTCAATTATGAAATAAGGGTAGAATGCCAATACATAAAGCCCAAGGAAGATATAAAGATAAGGCTACCTGCTTTTTTGAGGTCTGATGATGAGGATGATGAAGAAGAGACCCAGATTCCTCAATATGAGTTTGTTGCAGAAGGGACCTATAATTCAAATCCTAATAATGAATCTAAGTTTACCTCCAATGTTCCAAATACTAATAATGCAGATACGTCACAAACAAGTAATATGAATGGTAACTTATCTAATATTAGCAATGACGTAGTTAATGGAAAGACTTCTAATAACAGAAAGATTCCTAGGAATAAGGCGTCTGCATATAATAAGGGCAAGAGTAAATTTCGGAGATTACCAAAGGATCCTTCGGTAATATATGGTAGAAATTTTGAAGGCAACCCAACTCCTATTAAGGATATTATTGGAGAAATAGGGGAAGTTGTAATACGTGGAAAGGTACGAAAGCTTGAGCATAGACCCATTGGAAATGACAAGAGTTTAATTGTTTTCGCTTTTACAGATTTTACTGATTCAATTAAGGTGAAAATCTATTCTAAAACCATTGATGTTGATGATATATTGGAAGAACTTAAAGATGGTTGCTTCTATATGCTAAAGGGAATAGCTATGGCTGATACCTATGAGAAGGATATTACTATAGGTTCAGTAGTGGGCATTAAGACTATCGAGGATTTCACTAGCAAGCGTCATGACCTGGCACCAGTTAAGCGAGTAGAGCTTCATGCCCATACTATGATGAGTGATATGGATGCTGTTGTGGATGTGAAAAAATTAATTAGACGGGCATTTGATTGGGGACATCCTGCTGTGGCTATTACTGACCATGGTGTAGTCCAAGCCTTTCCAGATGCAGGTAATGCCTTAAATCCAAAGAGTTTTTCTGATCCAAAAGACCAAGCAAGGGCCAAGGAATTTAAGGTTATATATGGTATGGAAGCATATCTGGTAGATGATATCAAGGAGGTTGTAACAAACGGGCAAGGGCAAAGTCTACTAGAAGATGATTTTGTAGTATTTGATATTGAGACCACTGGCTTTAGTAAGATTAATGATAAGATAATAGAGATAGGTGCAGTTAAGATATCAAAGGGAGAGGTAATTGATACCTATAGTACATTTGTAAATCCCCAAATACCTATACCTTATGAGATAGAACAACTAACCTCTATCCGCGATGATATGGTGGTAGAAGCACCTATTATAGAGGATGTATTAGGTGAATTTTTAGAGTTTTGCGGGGAATCCGTAATGGTAGCCCATAATGCAAGCTTTGATATGGGATTTATTATTCAAAATGCCAATTCTATTGGGATAGATAAGCCATTTACATATATAGATACATTGGGCCTATCAAGAATACTCTTACCTAACCTTAGTAGATACAGACTTAATACTGTGGCTAAGGCTTTAGGGGTCAGTTTGGAGAATCATCATAGGGCAGTAGATGATGCTAATGCTACAGCAGAGATATTTTTAAAGCTTATTCCAATGCTTGAGGAAAAGGGTATTATTAATATTAATGATATTGATAAACTTGGGAGATTAGCTTCAGAGGCTATAAGAAAGCTACCTGCTTACCATGCCATTTTGCTGGCCAAGAATGATATAGGTAGGGTTAACCTATATAAGATGGTTTCCATGTCCCATATAGAGTATTATAGTAAGCGTCCTAAGCTACCCAAGAGTCTCTTAATGGAGTGTAGGGAAGGAATCTTGGTAGGGTCTGCTTGTGAAGCAGGTGAGGTATATAGGGCAGTACTAACTAACCAGTCAGAAGACCAGATTGAAAGGCTAGTGAAATTTTATGATTACCTAGAGATTCAGCCTCTTGATAATAATGAGTTTTTAATTCGTAGTGAGAGAAGTGATGAAAGAAATATTAACTCTAAGGAAGATCTCATTAAGATTAATCAAAGGATTGTTGATTTGGGAAGTGAGTATGGGAAGCCCGTTGTGGCAACTTGTGATGTACATTTTCTTGAACCAGAGGATGAGATATATAGAAGAATTATAATGGCTGGTAAGGGATTTAAGGATGCAGATATGCAACCTCCCTTGTATTTTCGTACAACTAATGAAATGCTAGAGGAGTTCTCCTATCTTGGTAGGGATAAGGCAGAAGAGGTGGTTATAACCAATACCCGTTGGATCAGTGACCAGGTTGAGAAAATATCCCCGGTTAGGAAGGATAAATGTCCACCTGTGCTTCCTAATTCCGAAGAGAATTTGAGAGCTATCTGTTATGAAAAAGCCCATGAATTGTATGGTAAAGAGCTTCCAAGCCAGATAAAGGACAGGCTTGAGCATGAGCTAGGATCAATTATATCCAATGGATTTGCTGTTATGTATATCATAGCTCAAAAGCTCGTATCAAAGTCAAATGAGGATGGCTATCTGGTAGGTTCTAGAGGGTCGGTAGGATCTTCATTTGTTGCTACCTTGGCTGGTATAACCGAGGTTAATCCTCTAGCACCACATTATTATTGTTTAAACTGCCATTATAGTGATTTTGATTCTGAGGATGTGCTAAAGTATGCAGGTAGCTCAGGCTGTGATATGCCAGATAAGAATTGTCCTGTATGCCATACCCCTTTAGAAAAGGATGGGCACGACATACCATTTGAAACCTTCTTAGGCTTTGATGGAGACAAGGAACCTGATATTGACCTAAACTTTTCTGGCGAATATCAGAGTAAGGCCCATGAATATACTGAGGAGTTATTCGGACAAGGTCATACCTTTAGAGCTGGGACTATTGGTACACTAGCTGATAAGACTGCATTTGGTTATGTGAAGAATTATTTTGAAGAGCGGGATATTCATAAGCGCAATGTGGAGATAGATAGGATAATCGAGGGTTGTGTAGGTGTAAGAAGAACAACAGGACAACATCCTGGGGGTATAGTCGTTCTTCCTCACGGTGAGGAAATTTACTCATTTACTCCTGTTCAAAGACCAGCAAATGATATGAATACTAAGACCATCACGACCCATTTTGATTATCATTCGATTGAGCACAACCTGCTTAAGCTTGATATTCTGGGCCATGATGACCCTACCATGATCCGTATGCTTGAGGATATTACTGGACTAGATGCGAGAAAGATTAGGCTTGATGAGGAGAAGGTATTGTCACTGTTTTCTGATACCAGTGCCCTTGGTATAAGACCTAGTGATATTGGTGGATGTGAGCTAGGTTGTCTTGGTGTTCCTGAGTTTGGAACAGATTTTGTAATGCAGATGGTTAAGGAAGCTAAACCCAAGACATTTTCTGACCTTGTACGAATATCTGGTCTAAGTCATGGTACGGATGTATGGCTTAACAATGCCCAGACACTGATTAAAGAAGGTACTTGTACTTTGGCTACCTGTATCTGTACCCGTGACGATATCATGACCTATCTTATAAATAAAGGGGTTGAGCCCAGTCTATCTTTTAAGATTATGGAGTTTGTTCGTAAGGGTAGAGGTCTTACTCCGGAGATGGAGGAGGCCATGCTAGCGGCTGATGTACCTGAATGGTATATTCGTTCCTGTAAGCAGATAAAGTATATGTTCCCTAAAGCCCATGCTGCAGCCTATGTAATGATGGCATTTCGAATCGCCTACTTTAAGGTCTATCATCCACTGGCTTATTATGCTGCATATTTTTCAATCCGTGCCTCAGCCTTTAACTATGAGCTAATGTGTCAGGGAAGGGAACATCTTGAGAATGTTATGGCGGATTACAAGCGTAGGTCAAGCACCCTTACTAAGAAGGAACAGGATACCTATAGAGATATGCGTATTGTACAGGAAATGTATGCCAGAGGCTTTTCCTTTGTACCTATAGATATATATAGTGCTGATGCCCACAGGTTCCAGATTATAGGGGACAAGCTTATGCCATCCCTAAGTTCCATAGATGGAATGGGTGAAACAGCAGCAAAGGGAGTAGTAGAAGGAGCTAAGCAGGGTAAATATCTATCAAGAGAGGATTTTAAGATTCGTTGTAAGGTAAGTTCTACAGTTGTAGATACTATGGCAAGGTTGGGACTTTTTGGAGACCTTCCCCAGTCTAATCAGATGTCCTTATTGGATTTTATATAGGTGTTCTGGATATATTGTCCAAATTGATAAAACAATTTGAAAAACTTTAAAATAACCCTTGCTTTTTGTTATGGAATGTTATATTATAAGTAATGTTCCAAGGCTCGTTGGTCAAGGGGTCAAGACGCCGCCCTCTCACGGCGGAATCAGGGGTTCGAGTCCCCTACGAGCTGTTATAGTGATAAGTCTAGTAAATAAGCCACTTCCAGGAGTTAGGGAGTGGCTTATTTGTTATGCAAAAAACACACTTATAACTACATGTAATACTATATATTAGAAAAAATGAGAATCATATTGTTGACAAGTGTATGTAAATAATATAACTTTGAACTATAAATTAAGTTTAGGATAAGCCAATTACATAGAACATAGAAAGCGGGGTATTGATTATGAAGCTTCTTAATAAAGGTAAAACCAAGGATGTCTATGCATTAGATAATGGTAATTACTTATTAAAGTTTAAGGATGATGTAACAGGAACAGATGGGGTTTTTGACCCTGGTGCCAATTCAGTAGGCTTAACCATTGAGGGTGCAGGAAAGGCAGGATTAAGGCTAACCAAGCTTTTTTTTGAAAGGCTTAGGGAGGAGGGTATTCCTACCCACTATATAGATTGTGATATTGATGCATTAACCATGACAGTTAAACCAGCTACTATGTTTGGCAAGGGCCTAGAGGTTATATGTAGGTATAGGGCAGTAGGAAGTTTTATCCGTCGTTATGGTTTATATGCTAAGGAAGGGCAAAAACTTGATGCTTTCATAGAAGTTACTCTAAAGGATGATGAACGACAAGACCCTCCAATTAATGAGGATGCTCTTCATATGCTAGGAATACTTACAAGAGACGAATATGCTATACTTAAGGACCTAACTGTAAAAATATGCGACATAATAAAGAGTGAGCTAGCTAAAAAGGATATTGAATTATATGATATTAAGCTGGAATTTGGACGAATTGGTGAAGATAATCATATAGCCTTAATAGATGAAATCTCTGGTGGTAATATGAGAGCCTATAAAGATGGGCAATATATAGAGCCACTGATGTTAGAAAAGTTGATGATAAATTAGTATTTTATTAAATAAAAAAGACTCAGATTAAATCTTTCTGAGTCTTTTTTAAAAACACTTGTCACATATAATAGAAAAACATATAATAATATGTAATAGAGCTTGGAATATACAGGGAGGGAAGTGTTATGAATAAGTACACGTCATATCAATATGGGTCAAATTATGATCCCAATAGTATGGATAATATGCTAATGGGTGGTGAGGAGGTTCTTTGGAGAGGTAAACCAAAGAAAAATGCATTTGTGATGAATAGAATAATTAAAATTCTACCAATTGCACTTATATGGATATTATTTGATGGAATTATGATTGGAGCCATGATAATTACAGGTGCAATTAGGGAAATGTTATGGTTTGCAATACCCTTCTTTGCCTTTCATTTGTTACCAGTCTGGGTATGGCTTGGCAATGTAATTAGTGCAAGCAAACGGTGGAAGAACACAGAATATGCAATTACTGACAAGAGAATAATATTGAGAGACGGATTGTTTGGCTATAATTTTAAAAGTATTGATTATGCGGAAGTAGATCATGTTAATATACGAGTAGGCTTTATTGATCGTCTACTTAAGGTTGGGGATATCCATATTACTGTAAGTGGCAAGACAGATAATAATGTCATTCTTGATATTGAGCAACCTTTTAGTGTTTTTAAAATGCTTCAGAAAACGGTACTAGATATTAAAACAGATATTCATTATCCAAATGAGCTTAGACCTAAGGTTAATCCTGGATATAATACTCAGTATAGGAATTTCTGATGGGATGGAAATGGTATAATAGTAAAATGAAGAGATTAGTAACTTAAATAAAATACTTATCAAGTCAAAGTCCATCTATGATGGACTTTGTTGTATGGTAAAAAAAAGCAAGTATACTTGTTCTAAATATTTAATTAAGAAACAATTAAATATTATTCAAGGTAGTTGTTTTATTATTGAATTGTGATAGAATGTGTTAATATGTGTAAAAAATATTGTTATTCTTTTGCATAGTTGAATAATAGATATTCGAAAGGAGATTTTATGCTTCAAATTAAAAATGTTCATAAAAAATATATAACTGGAAGTCTAACGCAAAATGCTCTTAATGATGTCAGTTTAAACTTTCGAGATAATGAGTTTGTAGCCGTCTTAGGACCTAGTGGATCAGGTAAAACCACCTTACTCAATGTTATCGGAGGTCTAGATCGATATGACAGTGGAGATATGATTATAAATGGAATTTCAACCAAAAAATATAAGGATAGAGATTGGGATTCATATAGAAATCATACCATAGGCTTTGTATTTCAAAGTTATAATTTGATTCCTCATCAGTCCATACTTGCCAATGTTGAGCTCGCATTGACTATTTCAGGTATTTCCATAAGCGAGCGAAAAAGGAAAGCCAAGGAGGCACTTACTAAGGTGGGCCTAGGGGACCAACTTCACAAACGTCCAAACCAGATGTCTGGCGGACAGATGCAACGTGTTGCGATTGCCCGTGCTCTTGTAAATGACCCCGACATACTTTTAGCTGATGAACCGACCGGTGCCCTTGACTCAGAAACAAGTGTACAGGTTATGGGGCTTATTAAGGAGATTGCCAAGGATCGTCTTGTAATTATGGTTACTCATAATTCAGAGCTTGCCGAAGAATATGCTAATAGAATTGTAAAGCTTAAAGATGGTAAAATTATAGATGATTCCAATCCATATGAAGTTGATGAAGCCGAATTAGAAAACCCTGAACATAAAAACATGGGAAAGGCATCTATGTCCTTTATGACTGCCCTATCCCTTAGTTTTAATAATCTTCGAACAAAAAAGGGTAGGACCATCCTAACCTCCTTTGCAGGATCCATTGGTATAATAGGTATCGCTCTTATACTTTCTCTCTCTACTGGTGTAAATACTTATATAAATAATATTCAAAAGGATACAATGGTATCTTACCCTGTTATAATTGAAGCCCAATCAATTGACATAAGCAGTATAATTTCTATTGAACCAGATAAAAGAGAAAGAGACTTACATGAGCTAGATGGTGTATATTCTAATAATATAGACCTGGAGATGGTAAGTAAATCAACCTCCAGTATAAAGAAAAACAATCTTTCACCTTTCAAATCATATATTGAAGATCCTAATAATGAGATTCATCAATATATTGGCGAAAACGGCATAGTTTATTCATATAATGTATCATTCGACACATATAGCTATGATCCGGAGGGTGAAATCCTGAATACAGACGGTAGTGAGTTTAGACCTAATTACGGTTACGGTATGATGGGTGGAAGTGAAATGCCAATGACTATGAGTATGTCATTGAAAAATTTCAATGAGATCCTACCTGGCTCTGGTGATAATATCATAAGTCATGCTATAAAAGAAAATTATCATATTCTACACGGTGACTGGCCTACAGAATTTAACCAATTACTCTTAGTGCTTGATAAAAACAACGAGGTTCCCCTAACAGTTCTTTATGAACTGGGGCTTTTACCAGCAAGTGAATATAGGGAAATATTAAAGAAAATAGAAGCTGGTGAAGAAATAAAATTCGAGACACACAAATGGACCTATGATGAAATTCTTAATCAAAGCTTTTATATGATACCTAGCAGTGATTATTATGTGGAAAATGAGCATGGATTATTTGATTATGTTAAAGAGGATAAAGCGAAGCTAGCTGATTTGATAGAAAATGCCGTAGAACTTAAGATTACTGGTATTATCCGTCCCAAAGAGGATGCCTCTTTTACTCCAATTATAGGTAAGGTGGGATATACTAAGGCCCTAACCGACTATATTATAGATTATACAAATAATAGCCCTGTTGTAATGGCACAGGAAGCAAATCCGGATATCAATATATTAAATGGTTTGGCTTTTATACCAAAAGATGATAAAGAGAAGATTGCAGATACTGCTGAGTATTTGCAAGGTCTTGGCATATCTGAGAAGGCAAATTTATTTAAGGACATTCTGAAAATGATGTATTCAGCTGACCCTGAGACTGCTGAAATGATGCTTAGCCTTGGAGAGGCAGAGCTGGCTGCTACATTTGATGAATATTTAAAAGAACCAGATGATGATTCTTTACTTATGTTTTATGATTCCTATGTTTCACCAGGTTCATATGAGGATAATATGACAGCATTTGGTTTTGTTAGTCTTGATGCACCGTCCGCTATAAGTCTTTACGCTGATAATTTTGAGAATAAGGATGCTATTGCAGCAAACATTGAAGAGTATAATAAAACTGCTAGTGAGGAAAACTATATCACTTATACGGACTATGTTGGATTACTTATGTCATCCATTACAACAATTGTAAATGTTATTTCCTATGTATTAATAGCATTTGTGGCAGTATCACTTGTTGTATCTTCAATTATGATTGGTATTATTACATTTATATCAGTCCTAGAACGTACAAAGGAAATAGGTATCCTTCGTGCTATAGGTGCTTCCAAGAGAAATATTTCTCAGGTATTTAATGCAGAAACCTTTATTGTTGGACTGTTTGCCGGGTTAATTGGAGTAGGTATTACCTTATTACTACTGATACCAGCAAATTCAATAATTCATGCAGTATCAGGTACTACAGCAATTAATGCATATCTTCCTGTATGGAGTGCTGTGATATTAGTTTTATTAAGTATGGTCTTAACCTTAATTGCTGGACTAATACCTTCTAAAAAGGCAGCTAAGAAGGACCCAGTTGAGGCACTAAGAAACGAATAGATAAAATCATAATAATATGTTAAGCCACACTCAAGCTTATTTTGCTAAATGAGTGTGGCTTACTTTATATACCCATGTTTGGTAAATAGTCTTCTTGTATTTATTTAAGATTAAGATTTAATTAATAAATTTAAATATAATTGAAATATATGATGATATATGGTAAATTGATTTAGAGTAAAAAATAAACATAGAAAGGAAGATATAACTTGAATTTAAAGAAAAGAATTATGATTTTACTAACAGCAGTTTGTATGATTATTACGACTGTTGTGGGCTCTCCAATAATGGTGTCTGCTGAATCCATATCTGCAGTGCCAGAAATAGGAGACGAGATTTTTGGATTTTCTATAACAGATACTAGTTTTGACGAAGCAACAAAATCCACTAAAATCCAGTTTGAGCACATTCAAACAGGTGCAAAACTACTAGTTATAAAGAATAAGGATGTGAATCGTGGTTTCTCTATTAAATTTAACACTCCACCTGATAGCAAGGGAGTTAACCATATTTTAGAGCATTCTGTTCTAGGAGGTAGCGAAAAATATCCTTCAAAAAATTCTATTTTTGACATAGTAAATACTACCTATGTCTCATTTGCCAATGCATTAACCTATCCCAATATGACCTTGTATCCTATATGCTCACAAAGTGAAAAACAGCTACTTAAGTCCGCTGATATATATTTGGATGCAGTCTTTAATCCTTTGATTTTATCAGACCAAAGAATATTTGAAAGAGAAGGCTGGCGTTATGAGTTGACTGATGAAGCATCTGACCTAGCCTATAATGGAATTGTATACAATGAGATGCAAGGTATCATGGGAAATATATCTTCAGTTTCTATTGCTAATGCTAATAAGACGATTTTCCCCGACACTGACCAGGGTAATTATTCTGGCGGATATCCTAGTGATATATTAAGCTTAACCTATGAAGAACTACTTGATACCTATAACAAATATTATCATCCATCAAATTGCTTTATCGTTTTATACGGCGATCTTGATTATGAGAACTTCTTAGAGATGATAGATAGGGATTATTTATCATCATACGATAAAAAGACAATTTATATTGATAGAAAAGTTCAAGATCCATTTGAAAAACTAGTGGAAAAAACCTATGTCTTCCCAGTGGCAGAAGGAACTGACACCAATAATAAAGCAGTAATTGACCTTGTATTTGCAGTAGACGATATAAAGGAACTAGGCTTGGAAAACTTTATGAGTTTAAATTTGGCACTTTCTCTTCTTGATTTGGAGAGTTCTGACCTTAAAAAGGCATTGATGAATAGCCAGATAGCAGACTCATACTCAATGCAATTGGATTTATCAACCTACCAACCTACCATACATTTTATAGCTTCAAATGCTGACCCATCCAAGAGTAAAGAGTTTTATAAATTAATAATGGATGAGCTAGGCAAGATAGTGAAAAATGGATTAAACACTAATCTGGTTAAGTCCTCATTACGGTCCATGGAATTTCAAGAGGAGATAGGTAGTGGAAATGCAGTAAATGATCTTGTACTTGCAAGTCTATTTGACAATCTACTAGATAATCCTCAAGAGGATTATTTATCTTATATTAGAATAATAGCAGATAAACTAGATGAAAATGTATTAGAAGAGACTATTAAGAACCAAATATTGGAGAATAAACTAGTTGCTCTTACAGTAACTAAGCCAGAAGCTGGCCTGCTAGAAAAAAACCAGATGGAGATTGCTGAAGGGCTATCTGATGTGAAATCAAAGATGACAAAGAAAGAAATTAAAGCCCTTGTCAAAAAAACAGCCGATTTTAATATATGGAATAGTCAGTCAACCTCAGACGAGGTACTAAAATCATTACGGGCAGTAAACCTTAAAGATATATCTGTTGACTTCAAGGAACGTAAAATTGATGAAACGACTGTTGACGGAGTTGATTTATGGAGTGTGGTAGCGGATGTAGATGAACTTAGTGCAGTGCAGATGTATTTTGATATGAGTCATCTTAGTAAGGAAGAACTTATGTACCTGAATTTCTACAATGATATGTTGAATAATGGTATGAATACAAAGAATCGCAGTGAAATGGAAGTTATGGATGATGTAACTTACTTGCTAGATGGTCTGTCAACATCTATAGAGATAGTAGCTGATGACAAGGAAGATAAGTTAGCACATCCTGTTTTCTCATTAGCCTATTATGGATTTAAGAATGAATATGACCAGTCCTTTGAATTGGTATATGATATATTGATGCAATCTGATTTGGAGGATATCTCCACATACGGAAAGAGAACAATTGCGAATATTAAGGCTAATTATGATATGCAATTTGCAGAGCCATTCTCTATAATGCAGTATCGCGGATTGGCATATTCAAGTGCAAAATATAGATTAATGAATTATCTATATGGACTTGATTACTATAACTTTGTATTATCATTGGAGAAAGATATTGAAAATGATCCAGTAAAGGCATATCATAAATTGTTTATAGTAAGAGCTAAAGCGTTTAGGCATAATAAGGATAGGCTAAGTGTCTTATTTGCAGGTGATTCTGATGCTATAGATAAGTTTAAAGCCTCTATGCCATCATTTACAAGTAAGTTTTCAGAAGGAAGGTTCGCTGCTGAGACCTATACATTACCAGCACCTGCTAAGAGAGAAGCAATATTAATAAATTCTCCTGTACAGTATGTATGTGCTAATGCAAGCCTGTCAAATAATGAAGTACCATATAGCACTAAGGGTCAAGTAATTTCTACTATTTTAAACAATCTACTGCTTACACCTGAGATTAGACTTAAGGGTGGAGCATATGGGGTAGGGGCAACAATTTTAGATGACAACTACCTAGTATATACCTATAGGGATAGTAATTTTGTGAACTCCTTAAATATAATCTCTGCTACTGATGAATTTTTATTATCAATTGAACCATATATGACCAAAGAAACACTTGATAGTTATATACTATCATTATTAGGTTCAGTTAATCAAAGTAGTGGTGAAATAAACGACGCATTAAATGTTATAAGGGAAAAATATTATGGTGTCACTAGACAGGATAAGATAGACAGGATAGAGGAAATGAAAAACACCTCAGTTTCTGATATTTTAATCTATGCTGATTATCTGTCAAAAATGAATGAGGATTTAAACTATGTTGTTGTAGCTTCACCAGCTACAATAGAACAATATAAAGACCTATTTGATTCTATAATAAGCTTAAGGTAAGCGTTAGCAATATAATTAATATCAAAGCCTATAAGTAGGCCTACAATAAGTTAATATAAGGAGCTGTCATATTTGTGATACGACCCCAAAAGTTAGTCCTAAAAATCTAAGGATTGGGAGGTCGGTTCAATATGACAGCTCCTTATTATACTCTATTAATGCTTTTACTTTGTTTGATCAAAACCTATAAAGTTAGAAAAAACTTATTATCAGCATAAACTTACCTCTTGTATTAAAAAAATCACCTCTTATATTATAGCTATTTACAAAAGCTTATTATTTTCATTATAATGGAGACATGGAGATGAGGAAATGAAGGTAAGAATTGAAATTGATGAAAATATGAATAATGATGAAGTAATAATCCGTTGTAGCAAGTTGGATGAGAGAGTTCAAAGGGTATATGATACTATTATGGATATTACTAAGGGCTCTAGGCATCTTATGTTGTACAAGGGGAATGTAGAGTATTATTTGCCTTTGAATAATATATTGTTTTTTGAAACATTCGACAGCTGTATCAGTGCACATACAGTTGATAATGTTTACCAAACTACATATCGCTTGTATGAGCTAGAAGAACTACTTCCTGGAAGCTTTATGAGAGTTTCTAAATCAACTATAATAAATTTAAATCATATCTATTCAATTTCAAGAAACCTTACCTCCTCAAGTGAAATACAGCTAATGAATACTCACAAAAGGGTTTTTGTCTCAAGGCATTACTATAAATCATTGAAATTAAGATTAGAAGAAAAGAGGAAATGCATATGAATAAAAGAAATGTGTTTTGGGGTCTCCTAATGATCCTAGCAGCTGTTTTAATCATTATGAATCAATTTGGCTTTTTTGCAGGTGTAAGTATATTTGATATCGTTGTTACAGTTATTATGATAGGCATTATTGTAGTTAGTCTTAAAAGAATAAATTTTTGGGGTATATTATTTCCATTAGCAATTATAGTGATAATTTACTCCGAGGAATTAATGCTTACTAACTTTACATCATGGCATATATTATTGACTGCATTTTTAATAAGCCTAGGTCTTTCTTTGGTATTTAATAAAAGTGGATTATTTTGGATTCATATTAATAGGAAAAACAGCTTTAGTAGTAATGTAGTAAATGAGCAGGATGGTAAGAGTATAGATTGTACGACAAGCTTTGGAGAATGCATTAAATATGTTAATACAGAGAATTTTGAAAGAGCAAATATTAAGTGTTCCTTTGGAGATGTAAAGGTATATTTTGATAATGCGAAAATTCCATCTGGAAGGGCAGATATTTATTTGGATGTTTCCTTTGGAGATGTTGACTTATACATTCCTAGAGACTGGAATGTAGTAAATAAAACTCAAGCCTTCTTTGGAGACGTGGATGCTAGGATGAATAATGCACTTAATCCGGATTCTCCTATTCTAACGATACATGGTAATGTTAGCTTTGGAGATGCAAAGATAATATATGTTTAATTAATGCTTATAGCTTTGGCCTATACCAAGTGATAGAATTAAACGATTTTACAGTAAGGACTCCCCATGATAATATACAATCAATTACTATGAACCATATAATTAACGGATGAATTATGAAATTAATTATATCATTAGAACTTATAAAAAATTGATTGTGGAGGTAAATATTATGGGAAAGAGATCATACCAAGAAAGAAATTTAAGATTTGAAACTTTACAGTTACATGTAGGCCAGGAAGAGGCAGATCCAACTACAGATGCCAGAGCGGTACCAATATATCAAAGTGCTTCATATGTATTTAAAAATAGTGACCATGCTGCTGCAAGGTTTGCCCTTCAGGATGCTGGCAATATCTATTCAAGACTTACTAATCCGACAAATGATGTTTTTGAAAAAAGGATTGCAGCCCTAGAGGGAGGAGTTGCTGGCCTGGCTGTTGCATCTGGAGCCGCAGCTATATCCTACACTATACAAAGTCTCGCTCAAAATGGTGACCATATAGTATCAGCTAAAAATATTTATGGGGGTAGCTACAATCTTCTTGCCCATACACTTCCAGCCTATGGAATAAGCACCACATTTGTTGATCCTTTTAATTATAAGGAAATTGAGGATTCGATAAAGGACAATACCAAGGCAGTATTTATTGAGACCCTGGGTAATCCTAATTCAGAGGTAGTTGATATCGAAAGGATAGCAAGGATAGCCCATGCTTATAAGATTCCTCTAGTTGTTGATAATACCTTTGCAACACCCTATCTTGTTAGACCTATAAACTATGGGGCAGATATTGTAGTTCATTCAGCCACTAAGTTTTTGGGAGGACATGGAACTACAATTGGAGGAGTAATTATAGATAGCGGCAATTTTGATTGGGAGGCTAGTGGTAGGTTTGCATCCCTAACCGAACCAAATCCAAGCTATCATGGTATAAGCTTTACCAAGGCTGTAGGAAGATTAGCATTTATAATTAAAATAAGGGCTATATTATTACGAGATACTGGGGCCAGCCTATCTCCCTTCCATTCTTTCTTATTCCTTCAGGGGCTTGAGACCTTATCCTTGAGAGTAGAAAGACATGTAGAAAACACCCTAAAGGTAATTGAGTTTCTTAATTCTCATCCTCAGGTAGAGGCTGTCAATCATCCTTCTGTTTCAAAAGAACCTGAACAAAAGGACCTATATAATAAATATTTCCCTAAGGGAGGTGGCTCAATCTTTACCTTTGAAATAAAGGGTGATGACAAGAGAGCCAAGGAATTTATAGATAATCTTGAGCTGTTTTCACTTCTGGCTAATGTTGCAGATGTAAAATCCTTGGTTATACATCCGGCTTCAACAACTCATTCACAGCTTAGTCCTAAGGAACTTGAGAACCAGGGTATTAAGCCAAATACAATAAGGCTATCAATTGGAACAGAGAATATAAATGACATTATTGAGGATCTTGATGAGGCATTTAAAGCTCTTGATTAAGTTATAGATGATAGTATAATTATAAGGGCATACAATTATAAATATTAGATAAGACTATATTGCAAGAATCAACCTATACGCTACAGCTTAAAAGGCTTGGAGGGAGGAAAAAATGACTATACAGCAATTGAAATATGTTGTAATGGTGGCTAATGTTAATTCTATTAACGAGGCTGCAAAAAGGTTATTTATATCTCAACCAAGCCTGTCAGCTGCCATAAAGGAATTAGAGGATGAGATAAATATAAACATTTTCACCAGAAGCAATAGGGGGGTTACTATAACTGCTGAGGGTGAGGAGTTTCTAGGTTATGCGAGACAGGTTCTTAATCAGGTTGAACTTCTTGAGGATAAGTATCTTGACGGTCATATTAAAAAGAAGTTTGCTGTATCTACCCAGCATTATTCATTTGCAGTAAAGGCTTTTGTTGAGATGGTAAAGAGTTTTGATATGAACGAATATGAATTTGCTATTAGGGAGACAAAGACCTTTGATGTTCTTAATGATGTAAAGAATGGTAAAAGTGAAATAGGTATCCTGTATTTGAATAATTTTAATGAAAAGATACTATCCAAGTTAATAAAGGAGTTTGGTCTTGAGTTTCACCAGCTTTTCCAATGTAAGGGTTACGTATATCTTTGGAAGGGACATCCTTTGGCTAAAAAGGAGATAATTACTATGGAGGAACTTCAGGATTATCCATGTCTCTCCTTTGAACAGGGAGAAAATAACTCATTTTATTTTGCAGAGGAAATCCTAAGCACATATGAATACAAAAAAACTATAAAAGCCTGTGATAGGGCAACTATGCTTAATCTAATGGTAGGTCTATATGGTTACACCTTATGTTCTGGTATAATATGTGAAGAATTAAATGGAAGTGATTTTAAGGCTGTTTTACTAGACTCAGATGAAATAATGCGGATAGGATATATTAAGCGAGAGTACTCGAGTCTTAGTGATATTGGTAGTCTCTATATTGAGGAGCTAGAAAAATATCTAGAGTCAAATGGTGTATTTGTATTTAGTAAGTAATATAATATAGTATTGAATAGACTGCATTAAAGGAATTATCCTTGGATGCAGTTTTTTATGTAATATGAAAGTTCATCCTATTAGTTGTTGTAGTTGGAAAAATAATGTATAATTATCTTATATTAAGAAATTATCATATGCATTTAGTTCATTCCATGGTTGTAGTTTGGAGGAGGTATTCCATGAGGAGGATTGGCCTATTAATTATTATTGGATTATTACTACTTGGCTTTACGGGATGCTCAGTAAATACTAGTAATGAAAATAATATGGAAAAGGAAGATGAGTATGGTGAAATAGATGATGAAGTAGTCGACTCAGCAGATCCCCAGGTAGAAAAAACATTCTATGAATCATCTCCTAGCCAGGATAAAGATGTACATGTTATAAATATTTGGATTCCCTGGGATAGTTATGCAGATATAATTAATTTGTTTATAGACACACACCCTGACTTTCCCTATGAGCTTCGTATAACAGATTTACATCAAACCAACTTTGACATTGATTGGGAACTTAGTGACACACTTAAGAACAATGGTTCTGGGAGATTTGACCTACCTGATATATATATTGTAGATATGGTCTATGCCAATCGATATACTCAGGGAGACAATTATCAATATGCTGCTGATTACAGGGATTTAGGTATTGATGTAGATAAACTCTTAGTGGAGGCATCCATACCCAAGTATTTTATTGATTTATGTACTAGCCCAGAGGGTAAATTAGTAGGCCTAGGTTATGAAAACACCTGTGAAGCCTTTATATATCGTAGGTCAATTGCTAAAGAAGTGTGGCAAACTGATGATCCTGAAATTGTCGAGACTATTATTGGCCCTGGATGGGAGAAGTTTTTTGAGGCGGCAAAGGATTTAAGTGCTAAGAATTATAGTATTTGTTCAGGAGTATTTGACATATGGAAATCAGTAGCAAATAGTGCTGATGAGAGTTGGCTAGTAGATGATAAGCTTTATATTGACCCTAAGCGAGAAGAGTTTATAGATTTAGCAAAGGAACTTAAAGAAAATGATTTTACTAACAATACTAGAACATGGGATGATGAGTGGTATATAGATATGAAAGGGCAAGGAGATAAGGAGGTATTTGCTTTCTTTGGCCCCTTATGGTTTGTTGAATATGTTCTTAGTCCTTCTTGTGGCGGTGAGAATATAGGTGAAGGAACTTATGGTGACTGGGCCATATGTAAGCCTCCAATGGGATCTTATTGGGGAGGTTCTATAATTTTAGCCCACAAGGATACGAAACATAAGGAGGCAGTGGGAGAGATTATCAAATGGATAACTCTTGATACATCAGAAACAGGTTTTCAATATCTATGGGCTAATGGAGCGGATTTAGAAATTGTAAATGGAGTGCCTTTATCAGTAAGAGTAGCAAATAATTTTGATGAAGGAATGGATCTTCTTGGAGGGCAGGATATATATGATGTATATACATCAGTCGCAGAGTTTACAAGAGGAGATAATATTTCTATGTACGATGAAAGCATAGACCATCATTGGCTTACCCAGGTGGTTGAATATATAGATGGAAACAAGTCGAAAAAGCAAGCAATAGAAGATTTCAAACAAAATATATATGATAGGGCTGATTATTATGGCATAGTTTTAGAGTGATGAGTTTATATTTGGAGGAGGGGGGTATCTACTTGAAGAAGCTAGCATTATTATTAATTATAGGATTAGTTCTTACATACCTAATAGCTTGTTCAAATTCTAGCAAAGAAAATGGAAGCAAAGAAAATAGCAATAATCCCATTGATAATGGAATTACTTCTGATAATAAGGAAACGGAAGCTTTAGACAATACTAATGGCTTAGAAGGATCTTCTGAAGATGATAAAGTAATTTATATAATGACTGCAAATGATGTATTTGATTATAATGACATAGAAAAATTTAAGGAATTGCATCCAGACTATGATTATGAATTTAAGATAATAGATTTGTCCATGGCACACCCAGGTTATGAGCCAATTCTTTGGGATTCATTAATGAATGATTCAAAAGAATATGGAGGTGTTCATGGGTTTGTAAAGCCAGATATTTATATTATAAATACGGACTATGCTATGAAATATATCCAAGGAGATGCCTATCACCTTGCTGCTAGCTACAAGGACTTAGGGATTGATATAGACACACTTATAAAAGAAGCCCAGGTTTCTCAGTATTATATTGATATTGGGACCAATCCAGAGGGTGAACTTATAGCACTTGGTTTTGAAAATATAGCTGGAGCATTTATATACCGTAGGTCCATAGCTAAGGAGGTCTGGGGAACCGATGATCCTTTAGTTATAGGCGATATCATAGGTCCTGGATGGGATAAGTTTTTCTTGGCTGCAGAAGATTTAAGAGAAAGAGGATATGGAATATGTTCTGGAATAGAGGATATTTGGCTTCCAGTAGAGTTTTCTTCCAAACAGCCATGGGTTGTAGATGGTAAGCTTTATATAGACCCTAACAGGGAAGCATACCTAGACCTGGCCAAAAACCTAATAGAAAATGATTATACTAACAACTCAAGGCAGTGGTTAGAAAAATGGTATATTGACATAGAGGGTGAGAGCGAAAAAGCTGTATTTGGCTTCTTTGGTCCTCCTTGGTTTCTTAATTATGTTCTTATGCCTCTTCTGCCTAATAGGCAAAATGAATGGGCAGTTTGCAATCCGCCCTACGGTTTTTTTTATTACGGCACAATGGTTTTAGCCCATAAGGATAC
>JAAYRC010000153.1 GCA_012518975.1 Clostridiales bacterium | reverse complement strand
TCCTATAGCTAAAGCAACTCATAAATCTTGTAAATTAAAAGCCATACCATATTATAGCAGAATTAAAGTTAATAACAAAGGGTATAAAAAACTTCCAGGCTGTAATTTAACCTGGAAGTCTTTGTTTTTTTATAACTACTGCTCCATCTGTCTACCTAAAAACGAGGCTGCGGTGCTGGCTAACTTCACTTCCATCTCGGAAAATTTAACCTTAGCATCCTTAGTAAGAATGATAACTGAGCCAATAGCATCTCCCTCACTTATTATTGGGCAAATTACCTGGTATAAAAATTCATTATCATCGTCATTTGTAATAGATACATAATTCTTATCCTCATTAGATGCTATTATGCTTTCTCTTTCATTAATCAGATCTTCTAGTTCACGGCTAATTCCTTTTCCCAACAAATCCTTCTTGGTTGTTCCTGATACAGCTATAAACTGATCCTTATCAGTAATTCCCACAATATTTCCAGTGGTCTGGGCTAAGGAATCAGCATACTGCTTTGCAAATTGACCAAGTTCACCAATTGGAGAGTATTTTTTAAGTATTATTTCGCCCTCCCTATCAGTAAATATCTCTAGGGGGTCTCCCTCCCTAATTCTTAAAGTACGTCTGATTTCCTTTGGAACTACAACACGACCAAGATCATCTATTCTTCTTACGATACCTGTAGCTTTCATATATATCTTCCTCCATTTTACCATTAGTTGTTATTTAGTTAATATCTATAAATATTTTATCTATTTATATTGTTTGTAAAATGGGAAAGTTTATACATTTAACATTTATATTTATTTTTACTAATTAAAACCAGAATCTGCTCTCATGTTTTCAAAAACTCTAAAGATATCAAGAATCCCATATCCCCAATCCCTATTTGGATATACTACATTTTGGGCTCTCCTAGCCCCTCTAATCAAAAATTTTTTTATAGTTCCTGAATCCATACCAGGACTATTACCTCTTACGGTACCCCACTCTAATAATAAGGCAACTACACCTGCTGTATGTGCCGCAGACACTGAGGTGCCTGTTAATCTCTCAAAGCCTTGATCTAAGGTAGGTGCAATATAGTTTACGCCAGGTGCTGCTATTTCAGGCTTAATTATATTGGCCCTGGTATATCCTCTACTGGAATTCACATACAGATTATTGTTAACTGGATTATAGGTTGTAACTCCTATAGGATTTAAAGACGTACTAGGAGATAGGACCGTAGTATAGATGTTAGGCTGAATAAAATAGGTGTCTCTAGATATAAAATCCCCCATAGGAAGCCATATATTAAATGCTGAAGTAAGGTCACTACGTCCGTATACATTAAATCTCCATGTCCCTGAAGAAGCATTTTCAAATCGCATAAGAATAAGCTGATCACCTGTCTGGGACTCTATAGTATGATAATCTACAAATATAATAGATTCCTCAAATATAAATGAAATGGTACGGTTAACTCTTAGGCTGGGAGAAATCCTAGGTATATACTCTCCCGAAGGTGATAAAATATCTATAGAGTATAATCCTGGAGGCTCCCCCCACAACTCCATAGAGAAGGCCGTATCTTTCTCATCCACGTTTAACTCCACTGTATTACTTCCTATATCAGGATCGATAACCCCATAATAATGCCTACCAAGATTTCCTTCATTTCCTACAGATATTACAATACCTGTATCCGGAAGGTCAGATATAAGGTCTAAATACACATCAAGGGGATTACGCCCCTTATGTCCTCCCTGGGAACTACCTATTCCCAAGCAAATAACTAAGGGTCTAGTAAGTTGATTTGCAGAAATATAACAATACTGTATACCCCACATAATATGGTTTTCTTGAAAGCAATCCACATCCTCAGGCACCTTAAAAAAATTCCTAACTGATTGTTTTGCCTGCCTTAGCTTTACAATAACTAGATCTGCCTCAGGGGCAACTCCATAAAAATTCTCTTCCACCACATCATTACCAGCTGCTATCCCAGCAAGTGCTGTTCCATGACCATTTTCATCTATAGAAGGGACTATATCATAAGGATTATCCGAAAGCAAAGCTTGGTTTATCTGTTCTCTAGTATATACTGTACCAAAATGAGCACCAGGAGGAGCAGGTCCATCATTTATTGATTGATCCCATATAGATAATATCTTGGTAGAACCATCTGGTCTACGAAATATTGGATTAGTATAGTCTATACCCGTATCAACTATTCCAATAACAACCCCTTCTCCCCTCAAATTGAAGGCAGCTGTATTCCTAAGGTCAAGTACCCTAGAGGCATCAAGACTTACCCTATCAGTAAGACCAAATACAAGAGGTATCTCTGCATAGCGTATTCTAGTAATTTCAGCCATAAACTCCTCTACATCCACATGAATGACTGCAAATAAATCATTCATTATATGAAGTGTGGCATTGCTAAACAACTGCAAAACTTGACTATTGGTTTTATATTCAATGATTAAATCAATATATTCTTCTCCAACAATTCTCTCTATTTCCTCTATGGTCATGGGATATCTCCTTTCGATTTTTCTTCATCTACACTTATATTTTATATACCCATTTCACCACGAAGTGAATCAAAAATATTAAATACGTCAAGTATGCCGTAGCCCCAGTCGCGATTTGGATACACCAAGTTCATATCCCTTCTTGCTCCCCGAATAATAAGATTTTTCATCTCTACAGTACTCATAGCAGGCATATTACCCCTTACAATACCCCATTCAAACAACAAGGCTGCAATTCCTGTAGTGTGGGCAGCAGAAACACTGGTACCTGTAAATGGAGTAAAACCACCATCTAAGCTAGGACCTATTACATTTACTCCAGGAGCCGCCACTTCAGGCTTTATTATGTTTGTTCTTGTATAACCACGACTGGAATTTGAATATAAACTTTCATCAACATCATTATAGGCAGTAACTGTTAAGGGGCCTATAGCATTTCCAAGAGTTAAAATAGTGGTAAATGGATCAGATCTAATAAAATATGTCTCATCTGATATAAAGCCATTCATTGGAAGCCATATATTAAAGCCTATATTAAGCCCACCTCTTTCATATACATTAAATCTCCATATACCTGGACTAGGATTTGAAAATCGAATGAGGATAAGCTGTTCTCCACTTTGAGACTCTACCATCTGATAATCCACATAAATTATAGTAGGTTCAAAGATAAAGCTAATAACCCTATGTTCATCTCTACCTGCTACTATTCTGGGAATGTACTCACCCGAAGGAGTCAAGATATCAATAGAGTATATATCAGGTGGATTACCCCAAAGCTCCATTGAAAAACCAGCTTCATTTTCTGCAACATTTAACTCTACAGTATCGTATCCAATAGCGGGATTGACCCTTCCACTGTAATGTCTTCTTGCATTTCCTTCATTTCCTGCAGCCACAACTATTCCTATTCCTGGTGCAGCCGATACACCTGATAAATAGGTGCTTAATGTCCCCATCCCGTCATGGGCTCCCTGAGAACTACCAATTGCTATACAGAGTACCAAGGGACGGTTTAGATTTATAGCTGACTGATATAGGTATAAGAGTCCAAAAATTATATCTGTTTCCTGAAAGCAGGCTGCATTCTCCTCAATAAAAAAGAAGTTTCTTAAAAACTGCTTAGCAGGTTTTAGCTTGACAACCACATATTCTGCATCTGTGGCTATCCCATAGAAGTTACTCTCCACCACTTCCCTGCCTCCCGCTATCCCTGCTACCATAGTACCATGTCCATTATCATCTGTACTTGGGACGATTGATAAGGGGTCTTCACTTTGCAAAGCCAGGTTAATCTGCTCCCTATTATACTCGCTACCATAAGCGAAATTAGCTGGTGGCGTGCCACTTGTAATAGTTTGATCCCAGATGGAAACTATTCTAGTTGTATTATCAGCGTATTTAAAGATAGGATTGGTATAATCTATCCCTGTATCTATTATTCCTATTAGTACCCCCTGACCTCTTAGATTAAATATGGGAATGTTTCTCAACCGAAATATACCAGATGATTCTAAGCTTGACTGACTTATAATCCCAAAGCAGGTTGGGAGCACAGAATATCCCATCCTATAAACTATGTCTTGGGTAATAAAACTGACAGGCACATGTACAAAAGCATATTGTGCATTAATGATTTGAACTGTGGTGTCAGGAAATCTATCAAAAGCGCTTGGGTCTCCGTTCCATTCTATAATAAGATCTGCATAATCCTCACTGATGATTCTCTCTCTTTCCTCAGGAATCATAAATAACACCTCAGAACATAGTTTGAATCTTATAATATTATATTGTAGAAATATTAAAGTATGTTTCTTCTAGTTTGTTTTTACCATATTGCTATAAGATAATCTCTCTTTATATTTTTTATATAATAGTAAGAAGTTTTCTATTATATAAAAAAGGCATACCAGTTAGCGGTTTAACTGCTCACTGTCAACTTGACAGGGCAATTCACTACTTGACATACCTTTTAAATAATCTATGTGTAAACACCATAATAAGTTATATTCATGAGAAACTTTTACGCATTAAACATAACCCTTTCACTGTTAAAGGCCTTTGTTATACAAGTTGTAATCAAAAATGCAAGTAATGCTAGTGAGCCAATAGTTATACCAAAGTTAGCCATTGTAAGCTCTCCTACCAACAGATCTTGAATAGTTATGGTTCCATTATAAATTGGAATTGCATAATGCATAGTTTCTTTGCTACCACCTGGAGAAAACATAGTCATAATACTACCTAACATAACAAGAATATATAGAGGCGTTACATATGTGCCTGCCTCCTTCTGAGTCCTGGCATAAACTGCTACCAAAGAGACCATGGATACATAAATATAAACCAGGAATATTAGCAAAACAAATAACTGAACCATCTGAACTGGTGTGAATTTAATGCTTCCTATATCCCCCATCCCACCAGAAAGATTCTGCAGTCCTATTGCAACAGATACTGTGTATATAACAGCAGAAAGACCTGTTAATATTCCCAATGAAATCAATTTACCGAGAACTATCTCACTTCTCTTAATAGGGGATAGCAACATACTAGCTAATGTTCCTCTCTCCTTTTCCCCTGTTATGGAGTCCATACCAAGTCCCATCGCACCCTGAAAAAGCATTATGTTCATTAGGAAGGGCAAAAGCATTGCCAAAAACTTACCACTGGCCTTACTCTCATCTACTATAATAGATTTATCAGGGTCTATATCAATATTAAAAACCTGAAGCAATTCTATATTATCAATTCTCTCAACCAATAGGTTCTGCTGATATGTATTCAGAACACTAGACAAGAACTCTCCTCTTGCAGCAACAGAATACTCCTCAGAAGGATTATAAAATGTCCTAACCTCCGGAATCAAATCACCTGGTTGACTATAGTCTTGAATTGTCTGCTTAAAACCTTCATCAAATACTACTAGTAAATCTATATCGCCTTTTAAAATCCCATCTTTGACAGGCTCGGTAGAATCAGAGGAACTAAGATAGTCTATCTCTCCTATATATTCTATAGAATCTATTGTATGTTTAAAATCCTCAGGAGCATTTTGAATATATACTATAGGAATATGAGTATCTATATCTTCTTCAAGTTTAGATATAAGGCCTCCCATAATACTATAAATAACCATAATCAAAACACCAGGAAGAATAAACAGGCTAATTACTAGTTTTTTATCAGTAAACACACGGCTTAATTCTTTTTTAATAATGTTTTTTACTCCCATTCCTATGCCCCCTCCTTATTGTGTATCTTATATAACTCAAAAAATGCATCCTCAAGATCATTTGAATTGGTTTCTTTAATTATTTCATCTAGGCTACCCTCTAATACCAAGTTACCTTTAATTATAATGCCTATCCTATCACAAAGCTTTTCCGCCTCAGTCATTATATGGGTGGAAATAATTACAGTCTTTCCCTTATCTCTTAATAGTTTTAGGTAATCAGTTACATTCCTAGCCGTTACAATATCAAGTCCAGTAGTCGGCTCATCAAATATAACAATTTCTGGATCATGCACTAGGCTCACTGCAATTGAAGCCTTCTGCTTCATACCAGAAGAAAGCTCATCTATTTTTTTATTTTCAAAACCCTTAATCTCAAAGTACTCAAATAATTCCTCTCTTCTTTTTTCGATAGTCTCATCATCTAGACCATGAAGCTTTCCAAAAAAATTTAACATATACTTGGGAGAAAACTGTGGATCAAGCTTAATCTCATTGGTCAAAAAGCCAATCTTTTTCCTAACATTTTTGGATTCCTTAACTGTATCATAGCCGCCTACAGTAATACTACCCTGAGTTGGCTTTAGTAGTGTAGCAATACAGCGAAGAGCTGTTGTTTTGCCTGCTCCGTTGGGTCCTAAAAGACCATATATTTCTCCTGGACTAGCAATCAGACTAATATTATCAACAGCCTTCATCATATTCTTTTTTGTTTTACGCTCCATCATCTGTTTCTTTGTTAATTTATAGATTTTTGTTAATTCTTTAATTTCTATCATATCTTCCCACCTATCTATAGTTATTTTTCTAATTTAATATAAATTATATATTATGAAGGACACCAATACAAGATTATTTTACCATAAAACAAATTAAGTACTTTAAATTAAGATTAAAATCTCATTAAAGATGTCAGGCTAAATCATATCTTCATCAAATATAATAGTAAAGGGGCCTTCATTAACCAAAGATACCTTCATACTTGCCCCAAATTCCCCACTTTCCACCTTACCTAGTTTTTTATTTATTTGATTTAGGCAATATTCATAAAGCTCCTTTGCCTTCTTAGCATCCCCAGCCTTAATAAAATCTGGCCGGTTGCCTTTTCTACAATCAGCATATAAAGTAAATTGAGATACAAGTAAGATTTCTCCACCAACATCCTGAATAGAGAGATTTGTCTTTCCATTTTCATCTGAAAAAACCCTTAACTTTAATAATTTATCAATATATTTGTCAGCAATTTTCTCATCATCATTTTGGCCAACACCTAGAAGGACCAACAAACCCTTACCTATTTGTCCAATAACTTTTCCTTCAACTTCTACCTTTGCCTCTAAAACTCTTTGTATAACAATCCGCATGTTTAAATCCTTTCATTTTATTTTATAATAGGTAATTGCGAAACTCACGAAATCCTTATACACTCCCATATCCTAATCAGGTCGTCCAATGAAAATGAAGCATTAGCAGGGCTAGTAGATGGAAGTCGAATAATTTCCATTTTAACCTGATTGTAAATATATTTTCTATATAGGCGTTCTGCCATTCCTCCGTTAGCAAATATTTTCTTAATATTTGCCTGCCTTAAGATAATACCAATATTATTTGGTATCACATTCTTTATGCTACTATCAGCTGAACCAGTAATTTCACAGCTCTCTACTACATCCCACAAGGCAATATGATTCCTTAAAATAAGCTGTCTTTTCTCTTCTATGGTTTCAGGTAGCTTTTCATTAAAAACCTCACATATGACTGGCCAAAACCTGTTTTGTGGATGATGGTAGAAGAACTCTCCTTCTCTGGACTTCACTGAAGGGAAGGTTCCAAGTATTAATATCTGTGATTCCTTGTTATAAACAGGAGGCACTGGATGGCTTATCCTATTATTCATTGCTTCTCCTAACTTACTATTATGACTACTAATATCCGCTTAAATAATTATATCCTTTAAAAATGAAGTCCCTGCAATATCTTGATCAAGATTAAAGTATTCCAAAATAGTTGCTGCAATATCTGCAAAGCTTTCTCTGGTTCCAAGATTAATTCCTTTTTTAATCTTTTTTCCATATGCAAGCATGGGAACGTATTCTCTTGAATGATCAGTAGAAGGTGTAGAAGGATCACATCCATGGTCGGCAGTTATAATCAAAATGTCATCATCTCTTAATGAATCTAGGATTCTGGGAAGCTGACTATCAAATTCACTAAGAGCCTTTGCATAACCATCTATATCATTCCTATGCCCATAAACCATATCAAAATCAACCAGATTAATGAAACAAAGTCCATTAAAATCCCTAGCTGTTCTTTCTATTAACCTTTCAATTCCCTCTTGGTTGTTATTGGTACGAACTGTGTCGGTGAGGCCTTTACCCGCAAAGATATCATAGATTTTACCCACTCCAAGCACTTCAATTCCTGCCTCCACTAGCTGATCTAACATAGTCTTTGGAGGGGCCAAAGAATAGTCATGTCGATTGGAGGTCCTGGTAAAATTGGGATGGTCACCTATAAAGGGTCTTGCAATTACTCGACCAACACCATGTTCTCCTTGGAGAATTTCTCTTGCAATCTCACAATACTTATACAGGTCCTCGACAGGAACAACATCCTCATGAGCCGCAATCTGAAATACACTATCTGCTGAAGTATATACAATTAGGGCCCCTGTATCCATATGCTCTTTACCATACTCAAGAATAACCTCTGTACCCGAATAAGGAAGATTACATAAGGTCTTTCGTCCCGTCCTTTGCTCAAACTCATCAATGATTTCCTTTGGAAATCCATTTGGATAGGTGGGAAATGCTTTACTAGATATTACTCCAGCTATTTCCCAATGACCAGTCGTTGTATCCTTTCCTTTTGATTTCTCAGCCAACCTTGCTATACTGCTATCATAGGTATCTGAATCTTTTTTACCGAATTTATCTTTTACTCCATCAATATTAAATAGACCTAGTTTCTCCATGTTAGGCATATTAAAATACTTACTTTTTGATGTGGCATATAATGTATGGCTGCCCTCATCATTATAATCTTTGGCATCGGGAAGCTCTCCAATTCCAACACTATCTAAAACCAACAAAAAAACTCTCTTCATCACTATATCCCTCCTATAGACTATTATTATATTTTTTGGTAATTATCACTCTTTAGCTTGCAATGTTTTCAATTTTATTACTTAGTTATAAATCAATTATATTTCCTATATATTTTATCATAAATATATTTGAATTACTTTATATATCTAAGTATTTGATCAATTGAAAAGGCGAATTCCATACCCCATAAGGTTTCTAAATATTTTATAAAATTACTTTGATGTGATTTTCTGTATATTGTTAACAAGAGACAACTATGATATAATAACCACGTTAAGCTAATTTATGAAGTTGATAACATAAAATTGATTAATAAATATTTACAGAGAAACGAGGTCTTACCATGAGTTTCAAGGAAAAAGTTAAACCCAAAAATATAATCCATAAATATAAACATGGTTTAGTTTTAATTTACTTCTTTTTCTATATGGTATGGTTTACTTATCTAGAGCGTACAGTAACTACTGATTTTACCCCAGTATACTCACGACTAGATGATTTCATCCCATTTATGGAAATCTTTATTATACCCTACTTTATTTGGTTTATATTCATATTTATTACAGTAGCATACTTTTTCTTTACATCCAAGCAAGATTTTTATAAATACTGTGCATTCCTTTTTGTTGGAATGACCATTTGCTTAATTATCTATACCGTCTGGCCAAATGGTCATAACTTAAGAGTTGACATAGATACACTTGGAAGAAGCAACATCTTTACAAGAGCTATTGCAAGCCTATATTCAATTGATACATCAACCAATGTGTTTCCAAGTATCCATGTGTATAACTCAATAGGAGCTATGATTGCAATTCGCAAAAGCGAACGCTTGCAGACCATCAAGTGGGTTCAGGTGACTAGCTTTATACTAACGGTTTCCATAAGTATGTCTACGGTATTCCTTAAGCAACACTCCATCCTTGATGTATTTGGAGCAATTATACTTAGTATTATCATGTATGCTATAGTATATATACCAGACTATAGTAAGGTAGCCAAAAAAACAGACCATGAGCTTTCCAAGGTCTAAAATAAATCATAGTTATAATATAAGGGAAGTACAAGATAATATGCTCTCTTGCATTCTGCATATTCAAAAAGTGTCTTAATGAATTACATTAAGACACTTTTGTTTTTTAAACAAGAATTAATTAAAGCCATAAATCTTTCTTGATATTTCATAACCTAATTCTACAACCCTATGTCCAAACCTTCCTGGTAAATTCATTGAGCGGCCTAGAATTTGTGATCTAATTTTCTTATAAAGCCTCTTATCCTTATGCTTTAAATAATTCCATATATCATCCTTTTTTGCAAGACTTTCATCACTGCCCTCTTTAATCAAAAAGACCGAGCAGATTACCATCATCATTGACAAGTATTTTATCATATATTTTCTAAGCTTCTTGCTTTTTACTTGTGCTAGATCATGGGACTCTATCATTATCTTTGTAACCCTAATTTGTTGATCTATCCTAGTAATCATTACTTTCTCATTAACTGACTGATCGTCTCTACCAATAAAATAACGATAAAGATTCACATCCATATAATAAAGCGTACTTACATATGGAAGAGGTTGATATACAAATATGTTATCCACATAAAAGGTGTGCTTAGGCAACACTAATCCACAATCCTTTATTAGCTTTGTCCTATATATGGCAGAATGCATAAGGATATTCTGACTTTGCTTAAAATGCATTATTTCATCCCAGGTAAATATCACGTCCTTAGGAAGAGCCCTTTTATAATTAATTACTTTTTTCTTTTTTGCTCCAACCTTCTCATATACATAATTAGCAAGGAACAAATCAGGACTGTCACCGTCTGAAATCAATTCTTTAAGCTTATTAATAACCTGATATAAGGCCTTTTCACTTACCCAGTCATCACTATCTACCACCTTAAAATATAGGCCTGTTGCATTGGCTAATCCTGTATTTACAGCTTCCCCATGGCCTCCATTTTCTTGGCTTATTAGTCGAACAATACTAGGGTACTTATCCTGATACTCCAAGCCTATCTTTTCTGTATCATCCTTGGACCCATCATTTACGATGATAATTTCTATATCATCTCCACCAGATAGGAGGGTCTCAATCGCACGCCTCATATAAGCTGCAGAATTATAGCAGGGCACAGCCACGCTTAATAGCTTCATTTTATAGTACCTCCTTAAACTAAACTTTCAGGGTTTAGACATTCTAATTCTTTTACTACAAATCTACCGTCCTTACGGATTAATACGTCATCAAAGTAAATCTCACCACCACCGAATTCAGGTGTCTGTATACATACTAGATCCCAATGGATGGCTGAGCTATTTCCGTTTGGTGCCTCCTCCTCATAGCAATTACCTGGTGTGAAGTGAAAAGATCCCATGATTTTTTCATCAAATAAAGTATCCTTCATAGGATGTAGAATATAGGGATTAACACCTATTGCAAATTCACCTATATACCTTGCACCCTCATCTGTGTTTAGTACATCATTAATCCTATCCGTATCATTAGCTTTTGCCTCAACTATCTTACCGTTTTCAAATCTGAAAGATATATTCTCAAAAGTAAAGCCTTGAAATACAGCAGGTGTATTATAGGTTAAGGTTCCATTTACACTATCTTTTACAGGTGCCGTATAGACCTCTCCATCTGGTATGTTCCTTTCTCCCGCGCAGGGAATTGCAGGTATATCCTTTATGGAAAAACTTAAATCCGTACCAGGGCCTACAATTCTTACCTTATCTGTACGGTTCATATAATCTACAAGATTCTTCATTGCTTCATTCATCTTACCATAATCCAGATTACATACCTTGAAATAAAAGTCCTCAAAGGCTTCCTGACTCATGTTTGCCAACTGTGACATAGAGGCATTAGGATATCGTAACACAACCCATCTAGTTTTCTTTACGCGAATATCATGATGTACAGGTGTCTGATAATAAGTCTCATAGAGCTTCATTTTATCCTGAGGTACATCAGCATTCTCAGAAATATTATCTGAGCCTCTTATTCCTATATAACAATCCATTTTATCCATTTCAGAGGCATCAACTTTAGCCATTAAGGACATCTGCTCCTCAGTACAGTTAATTAAGACCTCTCTTAAGAGTCTAGGATTGGTATAATGTACAAAGGGAAGTCCTCCTGCTTTATATATTTCCTTAACAACTTGCCTTGCCAAATCCTCAGTAGATTCACCTATATGGTGAACATATACCTTATCTCCAGGCTTTACAGCCATTGAGTAGTTTACAAGATTATTTGCTAGTTTTTTTATTCTTTCATCCATATTTTGTCTCCTTTTTTTGTAATTATATATTATGCTGGTTTTCTTGGATTAAAATGAATTCTCCTTATTGTAACACAAAAAACCTCTTTAGTGTTGCCACAATATAGAATACTATTTTCCCTTTACCAAGTCACCTACCGTGGATATATATATATTGCCTGCATTTTCAAATAGGTTAGTACTATCCTGAATGCCTTTTTTCACTGCTTTTCCTTGCTTTGGATCTATCATATAGATATTATAAGCATCATATCCGTATATTAGTACTGCATCGGTAGAACTTGTCATAGCAATTACAGGTCTTCCTTTTGACACATGGTATAATACCTGTTCTAAACTTGCGCCTGTAAGGCGTATTGCTTCTCCTGTTGAATATTGGTTTAAAATCTGTATGACAGAAATATTATTCAAATCTAAAACTTTACTATCTATATCTATGCCCATGTAGCCTATTAATAGCTTAACACAAGTTTCCAAAGAATCTTGACTACTAGATAAATCCATTGTCTCAAATCCAGGTATAATATTCTTACTCGTCTTAACTGCTCTTTCCCATACAAAATGATTTGTATTAGTTAGGACTACACCTACTCCATTATCTGCTGTAGCTATAGCATCTGCTGCTTCATCATATGCTCCCTCTAATTCTCCTAGTATATAAGTGTAATACTTCATTTGATTAGTAGGATAGGCTTCACTCTCTATCTTATAATGGCTATCCTTGGGTAAGCGAAGTGTAGGATCTTCAGAAATAACCGTATTCACTGTCGTAAGCATTCTAGGCAACTTATCCATAACAAAGCCAGATGGAAGTTCTATATAAAACTCTGTCAAGGCTAGGTCTGTAACTCTAATAACAGGATTTAGAAAGGTGGGTAACTCAAGGCTCTTATTCATAATATAATCACTTGACTCATTTATGAATACCTTTCTGCCCTTATCAAGCTGAATGCTAACCCTACTTAGCTCTATAATATTATCCTTTACCTCAATATCTGTTATATAATAGCCGTCCTTGTAATAGGTTTTTAGAACATCTCCATTTGTGGTTCCTATCTCAAGCCTACTTATGGGAATCATTACTCTACCATCGGGTAGTGTAGTAATATCAGCCTCCGACACAAAGCCATATACAAGATTCTTATCTATCTTGTCCAAGAGCTGTATTTTATATCCTGGAGGAGACTCTATATTCTTTAATTCTCCCCTTTCAATATCCATGATTATAATATTGTTGGCTTCCCAGGGATTAGAGCTTTCCTGCCAAGCTACATATCCCTCCTGATAGAAAGTAACAAGATCATTCTTTGTAATATTATTTGCCAACTCTGTAAGTTGCCTAGTTATTAAATCGTAAGCATATATACTGTTATATATATGAAAGTAGAAGACATCCAGAGAGTTAACATAGGCAAATTCACCTATATTCTCCTTCAGGGTCTGATACGGCTCATCTATAGGAATGTAAGCCTTTTCTTCAATTCGTTGATCCGCCTGGATATATTCATAGAGAACCAAGGCTACTCTTCCTTCATACTGACCCCGATTCATATAGCCATAAACCATAAAGTCTACATTACCCTCTTCGTCCATATTAAGTATCCTAATATCATGCTGATCTATTAAATCTCTTATATAATCAGTATCCTCCTGACGGAAGGTAAAGACTCGGACAATTTCATTTTTATCAAGATTATAAAACCAAAGCTCTCGATTTCTAACAAATGCTATTTTCTTTTTATCAGAACTAGCCAGATAAGGCAAACCTGGGTCCGTAGTAATTCCTAATTTAAGCTGACTTTTGGATACACTAGCAAGCTTAATATCAAAAATAGTCTCCATCGATCTTTCATAATTTAATAAAAACATCTGACTAGAAGAATATCTTATACGGTAAAACTCCTTTACCCTATATAACTCTGGTATACCAGATACATTAGCACTAATTATATACTCTAACTTAATAGCAGCAATATCAGAATAATTCTCAACAACAGTAGGGATAACATCTGTTATAAAATCTGGTCTTAGTTCTCCCCAAGTTATCAAATCAAAACTAGAATGAATGTTTATTTGGGCCAAAGTCGTATTTTCCTTTTTACTATCAGGTTCAAGATTTTTAGTATATTCTTTAGCCCTATCTTTGTCCTTAATGGCTTCATGAAAATCCATGACAAAGCCTATTTTTTCAGGTAAGTAGGTATTATAGTGCTTTTTAATCCGATGATAATAATAAATCTTACGACTTTCACCGGTTATAAGTGTAATCTTTACCGCATATTCCTTATCATTTTGTAGTTCAGTATTTAAACGTATTTTTGCAATCTTTAGTCCCTCTTCTTCATCAAATACACTAACAGATCCCTTTTCTATTAGTTCATTACCTACAAATTCTCGTAGCTCAAAATTCAGCTTTTTTATATCATAAGCCTTCTGATCAATCATTAATTCATACGTTTGATCCATACCAATTGGTGTAAGAGCTTCTCTAATAGAGTTAGCGTCTAGATTACTACTATAACCATGAAGTAAATTTATAACCGTCTCATCCGTCCTAAAGGTAACAAGCGGAAATGTAGCATGCTCCATGCTTGTAGTATTATTTATATCAAAAACAACTTCCTTTATGTCTCTACCAAAATAATAAAGGGAAGCTACAAAAATTATTACTAATATAATTATACGATATATATGCTTTAACACTTGGATTCCCTTTCTTTATTATTATATATACCATGACTGGTAAACTAATTTATTTTTATTTTCATTACTATCCTTAGATGATTTACCAAAAAATAATAAAGCTTTGCGTTATGATTATAACATAATAATTTTATATTTAATAGACTAGTAAAACACACTTTTTTACTTTAAATTGTTACTTTATGTATTTTTAATTTCCTTTATTGTTTTATTATTATAGCAATTATACTTATTATACAAATCTCACACTCACAGTATCTTTGCATATATTAATAATAAAAAATTAGGAGTACTAATAATGCAAGAATCTTCTCAAAGGTCTAAAACACCTAACAGTGCAACATCTGGTTGCATTCAAAGTTCGGAAACTAATAACCCACCTGTTACAGATACAAGAGATAAAAAGGCAAATAATGCCACTGAAATTTCCATAGAAAAGTACAGTTCTCAGGATATTGCAAAACACATAAATATAGGTACCCCTCAAAATTCAAATACCTCTCTTGATGGTACTAGTCCAAGAACCAGTATGCCTATGAATGGTACGGCTCCTAGGACCGGTATACCTATGAATGGTATGACTCCTAGAACTGGCATGCCTATGAATGGTAC
>JAAYRC010000152.1 GCA_012518975.1 Clostridiales bacterium | reverse complement strand
TTTTTCTCTTTGGCTTCTGCCTTTTGCAGTTCAATTTGGTGAAGCCACTTTCTTGCTTCTGCCAATGTCTTAAAGGTCTTTCTTCGTTTGTCCTGCTTCTTAACAAATTTCTTTAATTCTTCGTCATAGATTTCCACCCTGCCAAAATCAGCAGTAGCCTCATAGGAAAACTTCTTTCCGTCCTTCAATTTCCGCCTTATGCCCTTTTCAACTGGTTCATAAGTGATTACTTCTTTCTTCTTTGATTCTTCGCTTTCATCAAAATTAAATACTAATTCTTCCATAGCATTCTCCTTTACTTCGTGAATTTCAGCCTATGGTAATATTTTTGGTAATATTTTATCATATATTACCACATAACAAAAGCGGTTTTCCTTAGTGTTTATGCGGTGTTCAGGGCTTTTTATCTTGCCTTTACACCTTAAAGCGATAACCTACACCCCATATTGTTTCAATATATTGAGGCTTGGATGTATTATATTCAACCTTTTCACGTATTTTCTTAATATGGACAGTTACCGTTGCAATGTCTCCTATAGATTCCATGTCCCAGATTTCTCTAAAAAGTTCTTCCTTAGTATATACCCGGTTGGGGTTTTGTGCTAAGAAGGTCAACAAGTCAAATTCCTTAGTCGTAAAAATCTTCTCCTCATCATTAATAAATACACGCCTTGCTGTTTTATCAATCTTGAGTCCTCGAATTTCTATTACTTCGTTTAACTTTTGTCCTGAGCCAATTAATCTCTCATACCTAGAAAGATGAGCCTTTACTCTAGCTACAAGCTCGCTAGGACTGAAAGGCTTAGTAATATAATCATCGGCTCCTATGCCTAAGCCTCTTATCTTATCAATATCATCCCTCTTAGCAGACACCATAATCACTGGTATGTTTTTCTCCTCCCTAATACGCTTACATATTTCAAACCCATCCACATTAGGAAGCATTAAATCCAAGATTATTAAGTTAAAATCCTCATTAAGTGCCCTCTCTACACCCACGTCACCTGTTGTCTCTACCTCTACCTGAAAGCCCGAAAGCTCCAGATAATCCTTTTCAAGTTCTGCAATGGCTAACTCATCTTCAATTATAAGAATCCGTTTCATCTTACTCCTCCTAACGTAACAAGGTGTCCTGCTTATCTATAATGCCTTTTTTAGGGTAAAACTAATGGTCGTACCTTCATTCTTCTTAGCTGTAGCCCTTATTTCACCCAAATGATCCTCTATTACCTTCTTTGCAATAGCAAGTCCTAAACCACTTCCACCTGTCTTAGTGCTTCTCGAAGCATCTGCACGATAAAAACGGTCAAATATAAAGGGTATATCATCTTCATCTATTCCTGCTCCGTTATCCTTTATATCTACCTGAATAAATTCCCCACTATCGATAATTCTTATATTAATTATACCATCTTGCTTATCCATATATTTAACAGAATTACCTATGATATTATGGATAACCCTCTTAAGCTGCTCTGCATCTGCAATTACTCTAACATTTGGATCTACTGAGTTTTCATAAACCAATTTAATGTTACTAACTTCAAGTTCTAAACGTAAGTCCTCCACACAGTCTTCAAAATAATCAACTAGTATGATATCGGAATAGGTGTATGGAATGGTATTACTATCTATCTTGGTATAATAGGCTAGTTCATCTACCAATGCTGACATATCATTCGCCTTCATATAAATTGTCCTTAGGTACTTGTCCTGCTTCTTTGCATTATCAGCAACACCGTCTAATAACCCCTCTGAATAGCCTTTTATGGCTGTAAGAGGAGTTTTTATATCATGAGAAATATTACTAATTAGCTCCTTAATATCCTCCTCGTACTTAAGTCTATCATTAATAAGCTTCTTTAATCGTATTCTCATGGCTTCAAAGTCATTACATAATTGACCTATTTCATCTCTATTATCCACAGCTACAGAATAATTAAGATCACCTTCTTTGATATGGTCAGTAGCAATCCTTAGGATATTCAAAGGCCTAATAATACTACGATATATCCAGAAAATAAGGGAACTAGCTGTAAAAAACAGTATTAATATAAATGATATAGCGCTCTGAATAGCAACTGCCTTAATCTGTGGCATAATAACATCTAAGTCAGTTACTAAAAATATTGTTCCCTTTGCCCCATCATTAAAAATAAAATCCTGTGATTTAACTAAAAAGGGTTCTCTTCCTCCAAGATAAATACCACCATCAACATCTGTGTTACTTACTCCATATTGGGGTAATAGCTTACTTATTATATTAAGCTTTTGTTCATTACCTATATAAATAAATTCATCATCCTTACGGACAGCCAAAAACGAGTGCTTAGACTTTAGTAGCATATCCCATTCTCTGTAGTATTTCAGATCACTTAGATTTTCAGGATGAGTGACTGAGTATAGCTTAATCTCATTATATACCCCCCTTGTTATCCTGTTAAGAATTTGTATGGGGTTGGTTATTACCTGTATGGTTTTAGCCTCCACATCATAGGATTCATGAATAGAGTACATTTGAAAACGAACTATGGTACTAGCAGTTATAGCTATTAATACCACAGGCATAGCTGTCATAATAAGAAAAGCTATAATTAGTCTATGTTTAAGCTTCATAATTCACCTGTTTCTTTATAACAATGGATTTATACAATACTAGGACTATCTTTTAAGCCAGTATAACACAGATAAGATAGTCATGCATATAAAAGAAATATAAACTTTCTAAAATATGACATATCCTGCTTTTGCTTTATATATAAGATTAATAGGCTATATAAGCTGAAGCTCTTACTTTATATAAGCCCTCAGCTCCTCTACTCTATCAGTTTTCTCCCATGTAAAATCCTGATCTTTTCTACCAAAATGTCCATAGCTTGCCGTTTTTCTATAAACTGGTCTCCTAAGGTCAAGCATCTCAATGATACCTGCTGGACGAAGATCAAAATGCTTTCTAATAATAGCCACAAGCTCTTCATTTGACAACTTGCTTGTACCAAAAGTATCTACCATTACTGAAGTTGGTTCTGCCACTCCAATTGCATAAGAAAGCTGAATCTCACATTTTTTTGCTAACCCAGCGGCTACTATGTTTTTTGCCACATAACGGGCTGCATAGGTAGCAGACCGGTCCACCTTGGTACAATCCTTTCCAGAAAATGCCCCTCCACCATGTCTTGCATATCCACCATAAGTATCTACTATAATCTTTC
>JAAYRC010000026.1 GCA_012518975.1 Clostridiales bacterium | reverse complement strand
TTTATATAATTTCTTTCTATCATTCTATCTGCTTTCTTCCTAATTTGGATAGCATTATGATGGTCCAGCTCTTCATTGAGCCTGATTATCAAGCAGCGCTGATTAATCTCATAAAATGTCCCCTCCTTTCCCAACCTTTCATCCGGCTTAATATACCTATTGCTCTTTTGCATCAGATACCTTTCCTTTCTATTGTTTTTTATAGTAATATTGTGCCTTTTTATTACATTTAGGCCTATAAAAAAAGACATTATAAAAACGTCTTTTTCTATAAATCCTTATCCCTAGTATATCTTTGTAAATAACTTAAGTGTTTTTAATCAGGTAAACGGTTAAGATAGGTTTTGGCACTATCATGTCTTTTTGTGCCTGGAAATTCTTCTACAACTTTTTCATAATAGAGACGTGCATTATCATAATCCTCAAGACGATGGTAAGACCGCCCTATAAAGTAAATAGTATTTACATTGGTTGGATCATAACTGTTGGAAAGTAAAAATATCTCCAAGGCCTCATCATACCTATATTTACTATATATATCATGGCCCTTGTCATATAGCTTAACCGATATCACTGGATATATCTCTTGTCTTAACATTTCTATTAACTGTAAAGATGCATCTGATTCAAATTCACTTGTATCTAATAATCTAAGCTTTTCGGCAATCTGCTCATATTCCCTCTCACCCTCATCCTTGGCTAATTCGTCGAGATAAAGACTAAAAGCCTCGAATAAACCATCATAAAGCTCTGGCTTATCCTCAGGTATAACTATACTGGCAAGGTCTGACTCAAGGCTTGCTACTTTTGTCTCTAGCTCACTTTTTTCCTCTTGTAGCCTAGCAATAGCAGCTTCCTTTTCTTCTAAACTTGCTAAACCTGCACTATAGTCTATATGGGTCTGATTATTATCACTATTTTTATTTTTCTCTACTGAGGGAATACCTAGGATTGCCATTACAGCTATGCCTATTAATACTCCAATAACCAAGTTAACGAATGCCATAACATTGGGCTTGTCCTCACGGTAAGAGGATACTGGCATAATTGTCGAGCTTACATCCTTATTTCCTAAGTCTGAGACCTGTTCTCGACCTAGGTTAGCTTTAGGCGTAAGTTCTTTTAAGTATCTTAGGGTAGTAGTTCCAGAAACATCTATACGAGCAGCCCTTAAGAGACATTTTTTCGCCTTTTCATTATCCTCATTCTTCATATATAATAATGAAAGTAAATGATAGGCTCTAATAAAATTGGGATTTAACTGTATTACCCTTTTTAGCTGAATAATAGCAAGGTCATCACTACCCTGCTTTGCAAATGTGAGGGCATTATTATAACGCTTTATAGCCTGATTAAGCCCATCAAGCTTTGTTGGGTTGTCCTGTATGGCATTAATATAGTCATCTGCATCATTGTTCTCTGGCTTAAAATGTTTACTTATCACCCACTCACTAAGTGCAGCTACTGTCTCACCCATTTCAAAATATATCAAACCCAGAAGGTTTCTTGCATTGGCATTAGATTTATTAAGCTCTAGACTATTTTTTAGGGCTATGATGGCACCAGATAAATCTCTTACCTTAGCTCTTGCTAATCCATTATTATAATACATATTAGAGGCCCTGTATATTTTTTTATACAAACTCAAATCATGGCCACAACGATCACAGCGTATTCTCTTGTCAGGTATCTTGCCTTGGCAATTGGGGCAAATCATATTCTCTCCACCTAATTTCTTAATTATATTAGTCGTTTTCTATTTCCTTCAATAATTCCTTTAAGATATCCGATATATCAGTCATATCATTATTATATATTACATCCTCTGCCTGTTCTATTTCTAGACTGGGTTGGAATTTATTAATCTCTTCTTCGAAATTAATCATCGCACATCTCCTTTACTATAAGCTATGGTCAGATAATTATCCCATATTTATCTAAAAGCTTCTACATAACATCATAACCATAAAACCAATAAAAATCAAGCATTTATCACTGTTTAACTAATGATTTTTTTAACTAGCATCACTTGACTAAAAAACAAAAAAGTTTACAATATAGTTACTAATATATAAATAATTATATAGGTTTATAATGGACTATGACACTAATATTGACACATGGCATTGCAGGTTTCTGGTGGAATAGTATATTAAAGCACTACGTATAATATAATGTACACCTTTTAATGCTAAGATAAGAAGGGGCAAATAATGATAAGACCAACTATAAAATTAATTGATTTGTTTTTCAAAAAAATAAGAGATGACCATGTCTCAGCCTTTTCAGCACAGGCTGCATTCTTTATAATCATCTCATTTTTTCCATTTATAATGTTTTTGTTAAGCATAGTTCCTTTTTTTTCGCTAAAGGAAAGCACCATATTAAACATAGTTACTCAAATTTTCCCAAGTGCCTTTAACTCTCTTATTGTTCTAGTGGTTACTGAGGTCTATCATAAAACAAACTCAGGCACATTAATTTCTGCCACTGTTATTACAGCACTATGGTCAGCCGGAAAAGGAATTCTTGCAATAATGAAGGGCTTGAATTCCGTATATGAAATAGAGGAAACCAGAAAAACCATCTTCCTTAGAATTATATCTACTATATATACCCTGGCTTTTGCAATAATGCTCATAGCCAGCATTATACTATTTGTCTTTGGTAATAAACTCTATATTTGGATAGTAGTCCGGTTTCCAGTATTACAGGATTTAGCTTTGTTAATTATAAGTCTACGTACTATAGTCGGGCTAATTGTATTACTAATTTTCTTCCTAGTTATTTATTCTGTGGTACCCAATAGAAAGACCAAACTAACAAAAGAACTTCCAGGTGCCTTGGTTTGTGCTGGCGGATGGATGGCCTTCTCCTATGCATTCTCCTACTATATTGATCATTATTCTAATTATAGCTCCATGTATGGTAGCCTTACAACTATAGTTATATTTATGCTCTGGATGTATTTTTGCATGTACATCTTATTTATTGGTGCAGAAATAAATGTATTAATTCAAAATAAAGCAATAACAGACAAGGTAAAACAGCTTTACAATGATCCCTCCAACGAAGTAACTATTGATAAATAAAACCTATATCAGTCCCTTTGTAAAAATACTTGATTATTTCTTCGTATTTCTTACCGGCATCAGACAAGGATTTTACTCCATTTTGACTCATTCCTACACCATGCCCATAACCTCCACCATATATAGATATGCTGGTAAGACTTCCACCCTCCTCATTCTTATCTATAAAGAAGAATGCACTGGGAAGTAGGCTTAAATCATCTACTCCCGTTCCATCCTGACGATAAACTGTATCTTTTCTGGGCGACAAAAGTGCTCTAATATTGTATTCCGTTTGAACTTTTATGGTCTTTTCTGTTCCCTGTATAATTAGCTCATAAATTATTCCACCAGTGCCCCTTGTTCCTACAAAGATATCCACAATATCTCCTACACTACTAACAGGTAAACTTTCATATACAGCCTCCATACCTGAATCACCCTTACTAACCAGGGTGGTTATAAGATCAGGATTCGCCTTATACCTTTTTTCAAGTCTTTCATCTATATTGTTTTTTAGATCATCTTTGTCAATTGTTACATTCCACCTATACCAGTTAAATTCACTATCATAGGTATTATACTCCTCATCCAATATAAAACTTCTAAAATTCTCCTCTTTTGTTAGGTCATTATAGGGACTTTCTTTATCATCTTTAAGAGCTAAAAGCCCTCCCCTTAGGTATGGAATAGCTGATCCATTTGACCATACATATTCTACACCTGTTGTATGCCCACAAGAGGTCGAGAAATAATATGCTGTTATAACATCCCCATCATATTCTACTACCTTTCCGTAGGTATCCTTGACAGCTAATATGGAATCTTCATTCTCATTTATATTATTATATACCTGATAAGACACACTATCATCTACATGGGCACCGTACCTGCTTAAACTATTAGCCATGAGGTGACGATATGCATAGCTTCTTGCACATACAGCCTGAACCTTCAAGGGCTCTATGCCATAATAGGTAGGCATCTCACTTGGAATTACTGCATACAGGTATTCCTCCAAGGGCAATTCGTTTACTAGCAAAAGCCCCTTATCCTCCTGTGTTATCTCTATTCTACCCCTATATCTAGGATTACCAGTTGACCGTTCTATGGATAATAGCTTTATTCTCCCTTCATCAGAGACTGGCTCAATAACTAGCCTTCCCTCAGATAATAAAGTATCTCCTGGTGTTAGACTAATGATTTCATCGGCCTTATATAGGCTTTCATTTTCATCAATTTTTACAAGAAAATCTGATGTTGCACTAAACTCAACACTACTATGATATATATCCTTATATCCTGTGTTATGAAGTAAAACTCTGATGTTTTCTGCTTTTATACTTTCCCTTATTAGAGCAGCACTAATCTTCCCATTTGATACAACAAAATCAGTGGTGGTGTAGCCAACCAATATGCTATTGGTTCGCTCCATAGAAAGATCACCGTATACTTTATATATCTTATAATTCTCATCTAAGAAAACCTTACCGTAACCTTCAACCTCTATAAAATCCTCGCCAGACTGCAAGACTTTACCACTAATCGTATCAGGTTTTACACTTATTCCAACCACCTTTTCATTCTCTATACTTATGTCTCCTACTACTTTTTCTATCTCCTGAGATAGGTTAAACTCCGCCTTAAACTCCTTATGGATTCCGTTAATGTAAGCTTCAATATTAATACCCCTACCCTGCTTAATCCACACATTATGGACTACTATTTTGTCAGGATAGACCCTATCTATATATACTATTTCATCTCCACAGGTTAAAGCTTCTATACCTTTATTATTATAACGTTTTATAAACTCTTCACCAGTAATGATTTCATGTGACCTCTCTGTAGGAGGGTTAAATACCCCTTCATAATCTCTAGTATTCTTATAATAATACCTTCCTATGTCTGTAACAATCCTATCCTTCCCATCTTCACTTAATTCCCTTTCTAGAACAAAAAGAACCTGGTTCTTTACTAAGATATCTTCTTCTGGAATAAGCGCAAGAAGTGCCTTATAAAGCTCTAGAAATTGTGATATAAACATTTGCTCATCAGCCTTTAAAAAATCAAAGGATAATTCCTCATATACTCCCTGTAAATTAGGATACTTTGTTATAAGCTTATCTATCAATATCTTACTTTGTCCTAATGTAATTGCCTCATTAGGGGAATGGGTGACGCTTCCCTCTATTAGGCCCATTTTCCATACAGCATTTACATAATCATCATACCAGCCATGCCAGTCCTTATCTGCATATGTAATCCCCATCTGTAGGGCTTCTCTAGCTGGCTTATCGTATTCAATATAGCTTAATAGCCGATATGCTTCTGCCCTTGATATTATTTTTTCTTTTACAACAATATCATCTATTTCATCTTCTTCCACTGACTTAATGCCCCTAATAACATTGGCCACTAATACAGCTATTACGATTATTATACAAACACCTATAATAATGATTTTTTTCTTATAATTCATAGTATCTCCCCCTCCGAATTTAGGTCCGGATTATGTATTCTACTACGGCTCCCAGAATAATTTAAAGCACTAAGGATACATGCTTGATTATCCCATATCCTAATATATTATGTCAATGCAATGATTATTCGTACAAGTTGTATTTTTTGTGCGTATCCTTATGGGACCGTCATTTTATGTGATAGAATGCAATTTTCTGTTACGCAAAATAAGGCTAAGAGCCTTTCTTTGACTCTTAGCCTTTGGGTTTATTCCTCATTAAGCCTATATCCTTTAATTGATTCTATTATACTATCAATCTTCCTTTTATCGGCAGCAAATTGTATATGATTATCCTTTTCTATTATATAAAAGCTGTCATCATATGAAAAATATTTGCTTGTATAGGGCTCATCCTTACCTTTAATATAATATGATATGGTTAAAATAGGGGCTTGGTCCACTATGGATACCTCTTCCTTCAATTGAACATCAATCTTTGCACTGATAATCTCCTGGTATAGGTCCTTGAAGGCATTCTCAGTGGTTATTTCACCATTAAAATAATAGGTTTCTGTATCCTCTTTTCTTTTAATCTCCATTGTATAGGATATCCCCTCTATATCTATATCTAATCTTTCTACACTACTAATATCATGAAGATTAACGAAGGTACTTAGGACATCAAAGGCATCTACTCTTAGCATAGCTTCCACATTGGATGCTTTCATGGTATAGACAGCCTTATCGCCGTCCTTTCTTACATAATAGTCTCCACTATTGTCAATGTCCCCTAGTAATAACTTAAAGCTCTTTTCTTCAGTTATTGTCTTGCTTCCAATTTCTTCTCCTGTATCAGGGTCCTTGTCTGGCTCATCTAGAACTTCTATATGCTCTTCGTAATATTCTACAAGTATTGCAGCTCTAGGGTCTTCTAAACCGTATTTTTCAAAGTCATCTGTTTCATACTCCACACAGTTTAGAAAATTAAAGCTTGAGTAATTATCCAATAGTTCGTAGACCTTGGAACTATCTGCAGCATATGGTTTATCGTATGGCTTAAGGATAAACCAGGAAAGGAGTGATGATTCAGAATCATAATACTGAGAATCTGGGTCATGCCTTAGTTCAAAGTCCTGACCATCTTTTTGTAGAACCTCAATATGATATATATTATTTGAAGTAATTGATGGCCCTCGGTCTATCTGTGTCATATTCACATCACTATATGAGAAATTGCTTCCATATACCATAGGCAGAATATACACAGCATCATTTCCCTCTAGTTTAGCATAATAGCCCTGTCCACCTGGCACCTTATTACCAATACTAAGGCTTATTCTTTTTCCATCTGACTGACTAGCCTCTATAGATGCATAAGGATCTAAAAGACCATAATCCTTAAGGTCTTCTGGCTTTTCATTAACCAGCCGTGTTGCCTTTATCTCTTCTAAGATATTCACCATGTTTTGTACATAGTTTTGCTTTATAGGGCGTTTTCTGTCAGACTCCAATAACCAGCTTCCATCCTTATTAATTAGAATCATATCTGCATTTTCATTTTTAAAATGAATCCTATCAACAAGGTCTATATCCATAGTGGCTATAATAGGACCAGAATTTATATCAGATTCTATGTTCATATCATCAGGTTCACTAGGGTTAAATTTATCTCTGTTCAAAAACCATATATAAAAACCTGACAAAAGAACTAATGCTAGCAGAAGAATTATCAATGTTGACTGATTTTTCTTTTTTCTTTTTGTCATTACCGTTTCCTCCTCCTAACAACTATGACTATACCCGTCGAAAGAACAAGAATAGGTAGAACAATTATTGTCAGAGCCGACCAGTAGGTTAAGGACTTTTGAGTAATATTCAATGGCTCAGGAAAAAGATATCTTGGCCTTACTGATATATACTCAATTTCTCCAACTAGATTACCTATTGTATTGACTAATAATATATGGTTACCAAATTCGCTTAACATACTATCATCAAATATCATAGATGATGTATATATTACCATGTTAGATGTAATTCCGTTATAGGTATCAGTGGCCAGAACTCCTACATAGAAGGGCCCATCTATATCTCCTTCTTCCTTCAAAAGAGTGGTTGAATTTATATCTAGTTTGGAATAGGCCTTGTCAGTAGTCTCTATTAAGGGTTCTATAGATAGAGAGCTTCTCACATTATCCATAATAGTTAAGCCTGAGGCTACCGGAGTAACCACAAGACGATTACTAGTACTTAAGCCACCTGTCATCTTATGGTTCAGAATATTTGGTACAATATAATGCGGATACAAGGGTACATGGTTGTTGGAATCTCCTTCACATATGTAACCCTTCTCCATCTGTATTCCATAGTAATTAATCAAGGAATTCAAATTCCTAAAATCCTGGGCCCTATAATCCATTACAATAACAGCATTGCCACCTGCTGCCATGTAGTCTTTTATCATTTCTTTCTCTGAATCAGAAAAGTCAATTGATGGACAATTTATAACTAAGACATCGCAATCCTCAGGAATCTGGTCTAATGTTAGGGTTTGAAGGGGGCTAGTAGTAATGTTTATTCTATCGAAGGTATCCTTAAATAAACTACCAATCTCGTATTCCTCATGACCTACTGTATAATATATAACAGGAAGATCAGGGTTTGTCACATACTGGATTGCTGATAAGAGCTTCCCCTCTATATCTACGCCAATTGTATTGTACTGAAATGTCTGCTGGTTAAATTCCTTTACAAGCATTTCACTGTTATCCACATACTTGGCCCTATTTGTACGGTTATTTACTACAAGGAAACTATTAAGTCCTATCTCATCATCCACATATTCACTGGCAAAGTTCGGATACTGTATAGGATCCTTTTGAACTAAGGATATACGGTCTGAAATACTGTCGAACTTCTGACCTATCTTATGAAACATAGGGGTTTCATTACCCGCCTCAATAAGATAGTAGATTGTGACATCATCCTCTATTTTCTTTATATACTCCTTGGTTTCTTCTGATAATGTATAAAATCCCTGCTTGCTTAAGTCAATCTTTAAATCAAATTCAGTAATGATTAAATTGACTAGAATAACCAAGCCAATAACTACTGCAGATATTAAGGATACATAGGCAGCAGATCTAAAGTTTCTTCTTGATAGGGATTCTTTAATACTATAAAACACTCCTTCTTTATTCACATGCTTGTCATCATTATTGTCATCTATATGCTTATCTATATCGTTAAGAACATCTATCTCAGGCTCACTAAATTCTTTAATATCATTATTTATGTCTTTCTTCCTATTCATATCACTCATTGATTCCTCTCCTCCTAACTCCATCTCTTCTTCTTAATAACCTGGGTTGATAGAAACAGGAATACAAATATTATGCTTATGTAAAAGATAATATCAGCTAGATCCAATATACCCATATAAAAATTATTAAACCTAGCAGTTGCAGAAAGCCAACTAAAAAGCTTAACAATCGCTCCATCAAATAGGGTTGGCTTATACATATATAAACCCGTTAGGCTTCCTATACCTATTATTCCTAGTCCTATTGATACAGTGATATTACGCATCATAATCCATAATATAAAGCATATAATAAGCATTAATATACCAAAGAATATAAGGGCCGTTTTATGGTTAGTGGATATACTAGCTGCTATCCCATCCATAAATAAGGTGAAGAAAAATACAATAAAGGTTATAACAGCTGCTACAACCTGACTTTCAGTCAAGGATGAAAGAAATATTCCCATAGCTAGGTAAGCCCCTCCCAATAGGAGAAAGCCCATAAGGCTAGCATAAGATGATGCAAATGGTACTTTACCATATCTAAGCATTATTAATGGATAGGTACAAATAATCGCATTCACTACTAGCAAAATGGTAAACACAGCAAAAAACTTACCCATTACTATATTAGCTGCAGTTACAGGTGAGGTAAGTAATAGCTGGTCAGTCTTTTGTCTATTCTCCTCTGCCATTATTCGCATTGTAAGTAAAGGTACCAGTAAAACAAATATAAAGCTAACATTGGCAATCGTATATTCAAAATTAGCCGCCCTAGTCACTAGATTATTCATACGGAAAAATAGACCTATGATAAATAAAAACAAGGCAATAAATACATACCCCACCATAGAAGTAAAATATGTACGCAACTCTTTTTTATAAATCGCTAACATCCGTGATAACCTCCTCTTCACTACTTGTTGAAGTCTCATTAACAGACTCCTCTTCCTGAGTAACCTTAAGGAATATATCCTCAAGACTCATACTAATAGACTGCATTTCAAGTATAGGTGTCCTGATACCACTCAGACTAAAGAACAGGTCCTCCCTAATATCCTTATCCTCATTGCTATATACAGTAAGGCCTACTGTTCCTTCCTCAAGAGCCCTTGTTTCTTCTAGCTTAGTTATGCTGTCTATCTTTCTAAGCTCACTAATTATGGTATCCTTATCCCCTTTAACCACTAGCTTAACCCCAACAGTAGAGCTAAAATGCTTACCTAGGTTTTCAGGCTTGTCTTGCAATATTAGCCTTCCTTTATCTATAATCAAAATACTATCACAAACTGCATTAACCTCCTGCATAATATGAGAACTTAGAATAATAGTATGCTCCTTACTAAGCTCACGAATTAGTTCTCTAATTTCCTTAATCTGCTTTGGATCAAGTCCCACAGTAGGCTCATCCAGGATAATCAACTCAGGGTATCCCATTATAGCCTGTGCTAAACCTACCCTTTGCTTATACCCCTTTGATAAATGCCTAATAAGGCGATTTTTAACGTCTGAAATCTTAGTGGCCTCCATAATATCATCCACCATCTGTCTTTTAGCAGACCTCTTAACCTTCTTTATATCTGCCACAAAGTCAAGGTATTCAAGAACAGTAAGATCAGGATATAAGGGCGGAAATTCCGGCAAATATCCTATCATTTTCTTAACCTCTTCAGGCTCTTCAAATACATCTAGCCCGTTAACAATTACTGTCCCCTCCGTTGCAGATATATAGCCTGTTATGATATTCATGGTAGTAGATTTTCCAGCACCATTGGGTCCAAGAAATCCAAGTATTTGTCCCTTACCCACAGTAAAGGATAAATCATCCACAGCAGTATGATTACCATAACGCTTCACAAGATTTTTTACCTCAATCACAATAGTCCCTCCTTACATTTTTCAATATAAATAGATTGAATTATAAAATCCTAATCGGCTCTATAGTAAAAATAATGATACAATAAGATTACGAAAAATTTGTGAACAAAAAAACGAAAAACCCTAAAAATCTTATATGAGTTACCTTTCCTAGACTAGATGCATATAAATGCATCCAACAAATATCTCATAATCAAACTTTTAGGGTTTAATAATATTATTATTTCTATTGTAAGGCTTAAATCTAGCCTATCACATCATCCATTGAGTACATTCCAGCTTTTTTACCCGGCAGGTATTTTGCAGCTTGAATAGCACCCTTAGCAAATATGGCCTTTGAGTAAGCAGTATGCCTAATTTCAATAACCTCATCACTGCCTGCAAATATAACATCATGCTCACCAACTATGGTCCCACCACGAACAGAAGAAATACCAATCTCCTTCTTTTCTCTTGGGGCACGAATATTTGTACGGTCATATACATATTCATACTGATTATTTAGACTCTCATTAAGAGCATCTGCTAATGCCAGTGCAGTTCCTGAAGGAGCATCCACCTTCCTATTATGATGCTTCTCTACAATCTCCATATCAAAACCTGCATCTGAAAGTATCTTTGCAGCTTCCTTTACCATCTTTAATAAGAGATTAATCCCCATAGACATATTAGCAGACCGGAGAATAGGAATTATCTTAGATGCCTCATCTATCAGTTCCTGGTCTTCCTTTGAAAATCCAGTGGTACAAAGTACTATACCAATACCTCGCTCTATGGCATAATCAATCATGTCTCTGGTATTCACTGGTGATGAAAAATCGATTATAACATCTGCTGCAACATTACACTGCATAAAGCTATAATAAACTGGATATTTATGTTCCCTGCTCATAGAGACATCTATTCCAGCTACTATAGCAGCCTTATCATCCTCTTCTACAAGCTGAGTAATTACTTCTCCCATTTTACCATTACATCCACGCAAAATGATTTTTGTCATATGCTTCCTCCAATCAAAGTATAACAATAAGTTCTTATTGCTATTCTACCAACTTAATATCACAGTTAATCATTTCAGCTCTTAGTCTTTCTACATTGACAGGCTCCATATCTGTTAATGGCATCCGTAGGGAACCAACCTTATAACCCATCAAATTAAGTGCTGCCTTTACAGGAATAGGATTCACCTCATAGAACAAGGCGTTTATTAAGGGTAGATACTTTAATTGAAGATCTCTACTGGTATTTATATCACCCTCTAGATATTTTGCCACCATATCATGGGTTTCCCTAGGAAGGATATTTGATACTACAGAAATCACACCGCTTCCTCCAAGAGACATTACAGGAACAATCATTTCATCACAACCAGAGTATAGATAAATATTCCCCTGTGTAAGACTCATAATCTCAGCCACCTGTGCGATATTTCCACTGGCTTCTTTTATTCCAACTATATTATCAACATTCTTAACTAGGCTAGCAACTGTCTGTGGTAGCATATTACAACCAGTCCTACCAGGGACATTATACATTATTATAGGAAGGGACACACTATTTGCAATAGCAGTAAAGTGTCCAATCAATCCCTTTTGTGTAGCCTTATTGTAATAAGGTGTAACAACAAGTAGCCCATCAGCACCATGCTCCTGGGCCTCCTTAGACAGATAGATAGCTGTGTCTGTGCAATTTGACCCTGTTCCGGCTATTACTGGAACCCTCTTATTTACCTTTTTTACAGTATATTTAATACATTCCAAATGCTCCTCATGAGTTAATGTAGAAGCTTCTCCTGTAGTACCACAGATAATGATACTATCTGTTTTGTTAGAAATCTGAAATTCAATCAGCTCTCCTAGCTTGTCATAATCAACCTCGTTTTTCTCATTAAATGGTGTGACGATAGCAACACCTGCTCCTTTAAACAAAGTCATAAATACACCTCCAAAATTCTGAATCATCAGTTTGTTTGTAACAAATCAGTGTAAAACTATTGCACTAAGCACTTACGATGTTGAACCTACCCAAACAATAAAAAAGTCGACTGTAGAGTCGACACTAAAGAATTTTATACGTAAACTAATACTTATTATACGTAATTTCTCTAGGCAGCACTCCATCCATTCTAAAGATGACAGTCATATAGTTGTTCACCATATGCCCAGCAATAATAACTCAGGATTATTATTACTTCGGCAATATTCCCTTTCCACTGTATCATCTATCCCTGAAATATCTCACAGTGTACTGATGAATATTGCGCCTCTACCTTAAGCAATATTTTCACATTAATCGTAAATCTATATTAACACCTGCTTACCCTGATGTCAATAGAAATGATTTAATATCCTACATATATCCTATTATAATTCTAGCAATAGGTTGGATAATTATTGTTTGCCTAATTCACTGTCCATAATCTTTCTAACATAGTCTGAGGCCTGCTTATATTCTTCGAATGTATTTAGATGTTCGACAAAAACTGTTGTATCACTGCCAAGTTCATTGCATAGCCTAACGACAAGCGAAAAATCTATACTGCCTTTTCCAGGCATTACCTCTTCAATAACACAGGGAAGCTTGTC
>JAAYRC010000151.1 GCA_012518975.1 Clostridiales bacterium | reverse complement strand
TTTATAGAAGAAAGGCCGAACAAGCTACCGAAAAAGCCCAATACAAGACTTAGACTTGGAAGCCCGTAGATTATCTTATTAATTATATCTCCTCTAGCTGGTAATGATATAAATAAAATCGTACTAGCTACCCCGTCATATGCCTTATTAATTAATATAACCATGAATAAGGCCGCAATAATTCCTCCTATTAATGTTAGAATTACACCTGTAAGTATATATGGAAATCCTATAAATGCCCCAGGGGACCCAAGCAGTCTTAAGGTGTTTATTTGATCCTTATTATTATATATACCTTGTCGTATCATATGAGACAGGATAATAAGCGTAGTTACTCCCACTGCTACAATCATTAGATAGCCTATTATCTTAAGTGCATATGTAATATCCTGAATCTTTTCCAAAACCTCCCTATTATCTCTCACATATTCTATACCATCTGTTTTTCTAACCTCATCAATAATCGAATCCATGGCATTCACTTCTATGCGGATTTCCACAAAGGCTTCAAAGGGGTTCTTATCAAAAAGCTCTAGTATCTTAGCTTCGTCTCCTAATATATCCTCCATCCTAGCTTTTGCCTCATCCTCTGCTACTAGGCGGCTACTTCGGACACCATCTAGCCTGCCAATCCTATTAACCAATGCATTTCTTTCTTCTTCGGTAGTATCTTGTGAAAAATATCCATTAACTTCTGATTCTTCATTAAGCATGACCACAAGCCGATTTCCTATATCTGTACCGGTTATAACAATTCCTAATAGGAAAAGTATCATACCAGTACTCATAACCGAAAAAATGTTTGATAAAAGATTAAGCCTAATAATTCTCATCATTTCCTTGGCAAAATACCCCATATTAAACAGAAAGCTCTTCATGACCTAATCCCCCTCCGTTCCATAGTAATTTTTCCCTTATCAACACTAATAAAGCTAGCATTTTGCTCCTCCAAAATCAAATGAGTTGCATGGGTGGTTATAATAATGGCGGTCTTGTCATCTAGAAAGGACCTAAATAATTTAAGTATATTTATTGCATTATCATAGTCAAGATTACCTGTAGGCTCATCTGCCAAAATAAGAGCAGGCTTTCTAGCAACAGCCCTAGCTATTGCAACTCTTTGAGACTCTCCCCAGGAAAGGTTCTCAACTCTTGATAATATCTTATGACTAAGCCCTACTCTTTCTAATGCTTCTATAGCCTGTACCTTCATATTTTTTGGACTTATACCCAAAAATCGCATTCCCATCATCACATTTTCTAGGGCAGTTCTGCCCTTAATCAGCTTAAATTCTTGAAATACAGGACCTATATTTCTCCTAATCTTACGAATATTTCTACCATTATTACTTTTAATGGGTCTACCAAGGACAGTTAATATCCCTGTAGATGGATATTCAATACCCATCAAAAGCTTCAAAAGACTTGTCTTTCCCGAACCACTAGGGCCAGTTACATATACCAATTCCCCCGGTTTAATATTTAAATTCACATCTATTAAGGCCTGTGTCTTATCTGGATATATTAATGAAACATCCCTTAATAATATCATTATACTCCCT
>JAAYRC010000150.1 GCA_012518975.1 Clostridiales bacterium | reverse complement strand
TCATATTCACCTACTACTCGGGCGGCTTCTTCAAAATTAGGTCCATAGCCAGCCTCATTACCTAGGGACCAGAATATTACGGATGGATTATTCTTATCCCGGTCTACGGTCCTCATAACCCTGTTCATAATAGGCTTTGCAAATCTTTGGTCTTGAGCTATAAGGCCATAGGTTTTATCATATCCGCCTCCATATAGCATGACTACACCATGGCATTCTATATCAGCCTCATCTATGACATAGAAGCCCATCTCATTACATAGCTTATAAAACCATGGAGCACTGGGATAATGACTGGTCCGTATAGCGTTTATATTATGTTGCCTCATCATCTGAAGATCTTTTATAGCCTGTTCTCTAGATATTGTATATCCTGTAAAAGGATCACTGTCGTGTCGGTTGACTCCTAAGAGCTTAACTGGCCTACTATTAATAAATAGCCTTCCCTTCTTTATAAGCAAGTTCCTAATTCCAACCTGTTCGGCTATAATTTCATCAGCTGTTTCAAGTACTAATCTGTACAAATTAGGAGTTTCAGCAGTCCAAAGTAGGGGGTTAGATAAGGACATACTAAACTCCTTATCTTTTAGCTTGGTTTCTCCTATCTTAATGCCGTCATGATCATATAGGCTAGCCATAATACTAGATGGACTACCACATAGATTTACAGTGCCGTATACTAGGGCCTTATTTGTAGCAGAATCATACTTAGTGCGGATAAAATAATCTCTTATATGGTTTTTAGGGCGATATATTAGATAGACATCTCTAAAGATCCCTGACATTCTTAGCTTATCTTGGTCTTCTAGATATGTTCCATCACACCACTTAAGTACAAGAACGACCACATAATTTGCACCATTTTTAACCTGTTTGCTAATGTCGAATTCACTCATTAGGTGTGAACCCTGGCTATAGCCTACAAATTCTCCATTAATCCATAAGTAAAGACAGGAGTCTACTCCATCAAAGCATATTTTTAGGGCTTCATCATCCTTCTTGTTGACATCAAAGCTGCGGATATAAAGACCAGCAGGATTATCATCAGGTACATAGGGGACATCATAAGGGATTGGATACCTAACATTGGTATACTGATGATAGTCATAACCTTTCATCTGCCAGCAGGAGGGAACCTCTATCATATCAAGGTTCTCAGGTGGCTCCTTATAGAAGTTTTCTGGTAACTCATATATATTCTGATAAAAACCAAATTGCCACAAGCCATTTAGGATTTGATGTCTTGAACTGTCTTGGCCTCTTAGGGCTTGCTCTTTTTCTTCACTGCCGTACGGGATATAATAGGACCTGCTTTTTTCTGTATTGACCTGAATGTTTTCTAGGTCTTCATGATATTGCTTAAACATTATAATGCCCCTCTCTATGTATGATTTTAATTACAATCAACAGCTACTTTACTATTAATTCATATTATCATATATTCTAAGCAAAAAAAATGTGTTAATTTATATATTAAAATAGTTACCTTTCAAGGCATCCTAACTCTAAAAACTTCTATGAAGATTATATAAAGTAATTCTTGACAAAAATATATATTCGTATTACTATGATTCTATTAATATGATAAACCGTTGAGAAAGAAGAGTAGGCTTTAGTACAAGATTTCAGAGAGTCGCTAATGGTGAGAATGCGATATTGAGTCTATAGCTGAATGGGCTTTTGAGGGCAACCCGAACTAAGAGTAGGCGTTGACGGACACCATTACCGTTATATGGATGGCATATATAATAGTGTATATGATAGAGGAGGGCAAGAAGAATTCTCATTATGAATTCATTTGCTAATTTGAGTGGTACCGCGGATAATATTCGTCTCAAGTATTAATAATACTTGGGGCTTTTTTTATGTAATTAAATTTTACATAAAAAATTCCTATGCGAACAAGGTTCACATTAGGATTATGAAACACTCAGCACGAAACAAAAGTTAACAAGGGTGCCTGGCACCGAATAGAATGGGAGGATTTTTATGAGAAAGAAGATAATCGTAGTTACTATGTTATTAGCTATGGCAGCAACTTTTATGGTAGGCTGTTCAAAGAAAAAAGATGGGGAAATTGTTATTGGTATTGGACAATTTGCGGAGCATGGGTCTTTGGATAATTGCAGGGAGGGCTTTCTTGCAGGACTTGAGGAGGGCGGATATAAGGAGGGTAAAAACCTAAAAATCATATACGAGAACTCTCAAGCAGATGTAAATATGGCGTCACAGATTTCCCATAGTTTTATTGCAAAACAAGTGGATATGATAGCTGCTATAGCAACACCCATGGCACAAAGTGCCTTTGGTGCAACTAAAAATACAGAGATACCAGTAATCTTCACTGCTGTGACAGATCCTATCAAGGCTGAGCTTGCTCAGGCTGATGGAAAACCTAATGGAAATGTAACAGGAACCAGCGATAAGCTACCTGTAGAGAAACAATTGGAAATGATACGTAAGATTCTTCCTGATGCTAAAAGGATAGGTATAATGTATAGCACCGGTGAGGTGAACTCCCTGTCAGCTATTGAGGAATACAAAGAAATAGCACCTAGCTTTGGTTTTGAAATTGTTGAAAGTGGTATTTCAGCTGTAGGAGATGTTCCTCTTGCGGCGGATAGCCTTCTTGAGAAGGTTGATTGTATCAATAATCTTACCGACAATACAGTAGTCAGTGCCTTACCGACTATTTTAAATAAGGCAACTAAAAAGAATATACCTGTATTTGGAAGCGAAGTGGAGCAGGTTAAAATAGGTTGCTTAGCTACCATGGGATTAGATTATTATGATTTGGGCATGAAAACAGGAAGAATAGCTGCCCAGGTATTAAGTGGTGAGAAGAAAGCCAGTAAAATTAATTTTGAAAGAATAGAGGAATTTGATTTTTATGGCAACAATGCAGTAGCTGATATGCTTGGAATAACCATGCCTTCAGATTTGGTGGAGAGTGCCAAAGAGATGTTTGATAATATTGCAGAGTAAATAAGGGCAAGATAGGAAATTGACAAGGCTTATATTTTGATTTGTAGGAGGAAGGAAATGTTAGCAATTATTATTGGTATACTGGAGGAAGGACTTGTTTATGGGATATTAGCTCTTGGAGTATATATAACTTATAAGATTTTGGATTTTCCGGATTTATCTGTGGATGGGACTTTTACTTTGGGAGCCGCTATAACAGTCACTTTGATATCAGCCGATGTAAACCCAATACTTACCTTATTGCTTTCCTTCATTACAGGTGCAATTGCTGGTATTATCACTGGTATAATACATGTAAAGTTCAAGGTAAGGGATCTACTATCAGGAATTATTGTGATGACTGCCCTCTATTCTATTAATCTAAGAATTGCAGGTAGTGCAAATGTAGCAATTTTTATGAGGGAGTCTATATTTGATAATGACTTTATTGATAAGATGATTTCTAAAGAATTTCGTCCTTATCTAATGTTGATGATTATATTCATAATTGCAGTTATTATGAAAGTCCTACTTGATTTATATCTAAGGACAAAGTCTGGTTATCTTTTAAGGGCTGTTGGTGATAACGAGACTGTAGTAACATCTCTGGCGAAGGATAAGGGAGTAATGAAGATAATTGGCCTATCTATTGCCAATGCATTGGTGGCCTTATCAGGTGGTATATTTGCTCAAAAGAATGGTTTCTTTGAAATCACTATGGGAACAGGAGCCTTGGTAACTGGTGTTGCCAGTGTTATTATTGGAACAAGCATATTTAGAAAGCTGACATTTGTAAAAGCAACTACTGCTGTTGTCATAGGCTCTATCCTATATAAGGCATGCGTGCAGTTAGCAATGTCTCAAGATATTTTAGTCCAGCAGGATCAGAAATTAATTACCTCCATGCTGTTCTTAATAATTCTCGTTACCAGCAATGAAAGGAAGAGGAGAGTGAAGGCCCATGCTTAGATTGATTGATATTAATAAAAATTATAATCCTGGAACTGTAAATGAAATCTGCCTATTTAAGG
>JAAYRC010000149.1 GCA_012518975.1 Clostridiales bacterium | reverse complement strand
TTTTTTAAAATGATTGATAGCAAATTAACAAATCATGTTTGGAAGTTATTGTGCTCGATTTTGTCTTGTAATATAATTATTAGAGTATGAGCAAATCTTAATCTAAGGATATGGATAAGGCGCTTTACTAGGTGGTAAACACTAGCAATGAGATATGAATCAAATTATAAAAGGAGTGTATATTATGAATGAGTCTAAGACAAAAGCTATTAGTAACATTGTTGTAGCATTGATTCTAGCATTGTCTGTAATTATCTCATGCTTTATTGGGGTAAAGGCCATGGTAGCCACTATATCTTCTAAGCCCTTAGAGGTATATGATGCAATATTTGATTCCTTTACAACAAATGATACACACGGTATTAATGAGGATGATTATATAACTATCGGAGACTGTAGGTTGAAGGTTAGTATGAAAGATGGTATCGTCACTTATTATATTAGGGAAAACAACTGATATTACATCAAAAGTATGAGTAAGACAAGGGTTCACTTTTCCCTTGTCTTTTCTAAATTTGTAAACATAGTAGTACAAAGTAAAAGGCCTTTACAATACCTATACTAGCTTATAAATCATTGTATTTGATACTACATTGTATTATAATATTACATAACATATCTAATGAACAATTAATGACTAATTAATTACTAGATAGAATGAAACGTGATTATGATTGAATGGCAAAAAATAAAAGCTTCTTGAGTTTTTAATCCCTAACTTAACAATAAATCTAATATAGGACTATAAAGATAGGAGAGGAATTATACATATGACCATCAAAGATATAAGGCAGGCCCTAGGGGCAAGAATTATTTGTGGAGACCATCTAATTGATAGGGAGGTTCACTCTGCATGTGGCTCTGATATGTTGAGTGATGTACTAGCTTTTGTGAAGGACAAGGCGGTTTTACTTACTGGATTATGCAATCTGCAGGTGATACGAACAGCGGAGATGATGGATATTGTATGTATTGTCTTTGTGAGAGGGAAAATGCCTGATGAGGCAATGATAGAATTGGCCATTGAAAAGGAAATCACACTTTTAAGTACTGGGCACAGAATGTTTTCTGCATGTGGCATATTGTATGAAAGTGGACTTCGTGGAGGTGCATCTTATCGTGAGTGAAAAAATTGTCCTTAACTACGATGTTGATTCAGATGATTTTACCAGGGCAGGAGAGGCCTCTAGTAAGGTGAAAAGAAAGCTAAAACTTATGGGTGTGGATCCTGATGTAGTGAGAAGGGTTGCAATTTCCTTATATGAAGGGGAAATAAATATGGTGATTCATGCTGATGGAGGAACAATTCAAGTAATTATATTCCCAGATAAGATAGAAATGACCTTAAGGGATAGGGGTCCTGGTATAGAGGATATAGAACTTGCAATGAGGGCTGGCTATACAACTGCACCAGATAATATAAGGTCTTTAGGTTTTGGTGCTGGAATGGGACTTCCGAATATGAAGAGGTATGCAGACGATCTTAAGATTGAGAGTAAAGTTGGCATAGGAACAACAGTTAAAATGAGGGTAGATATACCCTAAGGTCATAATATGGATAAAGCAGACTAGAACCTTTATAAGGGAGTGAGGGAATGAGCGGATTTTTTAATTCTGTTAATTTAAAAAAAGAGCTTTGTATGGGCTGTATTAATTGTATAAAGCGATGTCCAACTCAAGCCATTAGGGTTAGAGATGGTAAGGCCTTTATTGTTAAGGAGTTCTGTATAGATTGTGGAGAGTGTATCCGCATCTGTCCTCACCATGCCAAAGAGGCAACCTATGATTCTATATCAATAATGGAGAACTTTGAATATAAGGTGGCCCTACCAGCACCGTCCTTATATGGACAGTTTAATAATCTAGAGGATATTAACATTGTGCTAACGGCCTTAAAGATGATGGGCTTTAATGATGTATATGAGGTAAGCAGTGCGGCAGAGATAGTATCAGAATTGACCAGAAAATATGTTGCTGAGAATGAAGACAAATGGCCCATTATAAGTACAGCCTGTCCTACAGTGGTACGGCTTATACAGGTTAGGTTTCCTAATCTAATAGACCATTTGCTTCCTATATATGCTCCTGTAGATCTTGCAGCTATTAATGCAAAGAAAAAGGCTATGGAAGAGACGGGTCTTCCCCCTGAGAAGATAGGAATAATATTTATTTCCCCTTGTCCTGCCAAGGTGACAGCGGTTAAATCCCCCATCGGTATTGAAAAAAGTGAAATTGATGGTGTACTAGCAATTAAGGAGGTTTATACTAGCTTGCTTCCCTTTATGAAGAAAAGTATGAATAAGGTCGAGGATATAGGTAAGTCTGGTAGGATAGGAATCGGTTGGGGAAGCAGTGGTGGAGAAGCCGGGGCACTGCTTACAGATAATTATCTGGCAGCAGATGGTATTGATAATGTAATTAGAGTATTAGATGATCTTGAGGATCAAAAATTTGATAAATTGGAGTTTATAGAGTTAAATGCCTGTTCTGGAGGATGTGTGGGAGGAGTACTCACAGTTGAGAATCCATATATCGCCAAGGTAAAGTTAAAACGTTTAAGAAAATATCTTCCTGTGGCAGGTACACATCTTAGTTCAGATGAAAGTAATGAGGCTTTTTGGACAGATGAAGTGCCATTTGAACCGGTCTTTAAGATTGGAAAGGACATGAAGGACAGTATTAAGAAGATGGCTAGGGTTGAGGAACTTTGTACTAAGTTTCCTGGCCTAGATTGTGGGTCCTGCGGAGCACCGACCTGTAAAGCCCTAGCAGAGGACATTGTCCGAGGAGTGGCCAAGGAGGGGGATTGTATACATATCCTTAGGGACTACATACACAGATTATCTGATGAGTTGTCAAGGATTGATAGTAAGAGATAATGAGATGAATATATGATAGGTATATATATAAAAGATGCTATTAAAGGAGATGTCCATGAAGGTAGAGGAGTTTATTAGCTGTTTTGATGAATTCGACTTATTGAATAAGGGAAGGAATATGGATGAGGATGTAACAGAGCCTTACTGCTGTGATTTGCTTAGTATAGCTATGGGAAGAATGCCGCAGGGGGCTGCATGGGTTACAGTAATGGCGAATGTAAATGCCTTGGCAGTCGCATCTCTTGCCGATGCAGCATGTATTATACTTGCTGAGGGATCTAGCCTAGATGAGTTTACTATAGAAAAAGCAAGAGAGAAGGGTATTACCGTCTTAGGGACCAAGCTAAAGGTATTTGACGCGGCTCTTCTTATATATAATAGGCTAAATGCATAAGCTATCTTATGATCTTCATATCCATTCCTGTCTATCTCCCTGCGGCGATGAGGATATGACTCCTGCTAATATTGTAAATATGGCTAAGCTTCTAGAGCTGGATGTAATAGCAGTAACCGATCATAATTCCTGTAGAAACCTTCCAGCAGTCTATAGTTATGCCCAAAAAAACAATATTCTTGCTATTCCTGGAATGGAACTATGCACTATGGAGGAAGTCCATGTGCTTTGTTTTTTTATGGAGTTAGAAAATGCCATGGCCTTTGATAGCTATGTATATGACAAGCTTATAAAAATTCCAAATAGGGAGGACATATTTGGCAAACAGGAGATATATAATAGGGATGACATCAAAATAGAAGATGAGCCAAATTTATTAATCAACGCAACTGAAATTCCATTTGATAGCTTGGGGGATTTGTTAAAGGAGTATAAGGGCATCTATATCCCAGCCCATGTGGATAAGACCTCCAATAGTTTAATATCTAATCTAGGCTTTGTTCCCCCTGACTTAGACTTTCAGTGTGTAGAGATAAAGAACATGAAAAATAAAAATGAGCTTTGTAATAACCACCCTTACTTTTTAAATTGTAATATAATTACCAACTCAGATGCTCATTCTTTATGGGCAATTCATGAGGCAGTTAACTTTCTTGAGGTAAAAGAAAAAAGTGAGGAGGCAGTGCTTAATGCTTTAGTCAATTGATGCTATTAGCTAGCTTGAAACCATATTATCTTGTGCTATAATAATCTAAATTATTATAGTTAAGCATAAGTAAATAAGTGATATAATAATATAATTAATTATTAGACAAGTGATTTGTAAATGACAATACTATATATGAAAGAAAGTAATTATCTAATTATAGAAACAAATAAAGGAGACAACAATGGAATTAATCGAGATTAGACAAATATACCATAACAAGGAACAGTATATGGGAAAGAAAATAAGAGTTGGGGGTTGGGTTCGTAGCATAAGGGACTCCAAGTCTTTTGGTTTTATTGTGTTACATGATGGGACCTACTTTGATACCTTGCAGGTGGTTTATCATGATAGGATGGATAATTTTTCGCAAATATCAAAGCTTAATGTAGGATCTGCAGTTATAATAACAGGAGAACTTGTTCCTACTCCTGGGGCAAAGCAACCTTTTGAAATTCAGGCTGACCAGGTGATTATAGAAGGAAACTCAACACCTGATTACCCTCTTCAAAAGAAAAGACATAGCTTGGAGTATTTACGTACAATTCCACATCTAAGGCCTAGGACAAATACATTCCAGGCAGTGTTTCGTGTTCGTTCCCTTATATCATATGCAATCCATAAGTTTTTTCAAGACAAGAATTTTATCTATGTCCATACGCCAATTATAACCGGTAGTGATGCCGAGGGAGCCGGAGAAATGTTTAGAGTGACAACTCTTGATATTGATAACCCACCTAGAACAGAAGATGGTAAGATAGATGAAGGTGAGGATTTCTTTGGTAAGACAACACATCTTACGGTTAGTGGACAGCTAAATGGCGAAACCTATGCTATGGCTTTTAGAAATATCTATACATTTGGACCTACATTTCGTGCAGAGAATTCTAATACTACCCGTCATGCGGCAGAATTTTGGATGATAGAGCCTGAAATTGCATTTGCTGATTTGAAGGATAATATGAGATTGGCAGAGGAGATGCTTAAGTATATAATTAATTATGTGCTGGAGAACGCTCCTGAGGAGATGAGATTTTTTAATCAATTTGTAGACAAGGGCTTGCTAGATAGACTTATAAATGTTGCAAGCTCTGAGTTTGGCCAAATAAAATATACAGAGGCAATTGAGATATTAGAAAAGAATAACGACAACTTCGATTATAAGGTGTTCTGGGGCTGTGACCTTCAGACAGAGCATGAGCGTTATCTAACAGAGCAAGTATATAAGAAGCCGGTATTTGTAGTTGATTATCCTAAGGATATTAAGGCCTTCTATATGAAGCTTAATGATGATAATAAGACAGTTGCAGCTATGGATCTTTTAGTGCCGGGAATTGGTGAGATTATTGGTGGTAGCCAAAGAGAAGATGATTATGAAAAGTTGGTAAATCGAATAGAGGAAATGGAACTAAAGAAAGAAGATTATGAGTTTTATCTTGATCTTAGAAAATATGGGTCAGTAAGACATGCAGGGTTCGGCTTAGGATTTGAGCGCTGCATAATGTATCTGACTGGAATGAGCAATATTCGTGATGTGGTTCCTTTCCCAAGAACTGTAGGACACTGTGAGCTGTAATATATAAAGGTATTATTGAGTAGGAGGTAGCTGAAATAATCAGCTACCTCCTACTCAATAACTATCCATATATTTTTTTCCATTCATCTTTTGTCATGGAATAACATACAAGGTCGTATGTATTACCATTATATATCTTTGTGCAGTGCCTTAAGGTTCCTTCATAATGGAAACCACATTTTTCAATTACCCGTCTTGATTTTTGGTTATAAGCATAATGGTGGACTGTAACTAGGTTAAGATCTAATTCGGAAAATGCGTATGTAAGTATTGCCCTAGAGGCTTCAGTGATAATTCCCTTTCCCCAATAATTCTCTGACAATACGTATCCAAGCATTTTAACCTTGTCAGCTGTTCTTAGCTGGTCATTATGCAATCCTATTGATCCTATAAGCTTATTATTGGCCTTCCAGACAACCCCTAATACTTCATTTCCTTCAATAAAGTTTTTTAGTATAGCCATAGATTCGTCTAGATCTTCATGGGGCTTCCATCCTGCATTTGGTCCTACATTTGGGTTTTTGGCATACTCATATAAATCATCCAGGTCTGTATAGGTAAAAGGCCTAAGAATAAGTCG
>JAAYRC010000148.1 GCA_012518975.1 Clostridiales bacterium | reverse complement strand
TTACGGTATACTTCAATCGTTTTAATAAACCACTTTCAGAACCGACTAAAATTGACTTGGGAAAAGAGCGTACTATCTTTATCAAGGAGATATTAGACTAGATAAATCGATAATAAACAAAGTAAGTGTCTCTGCGATAGTAAAGACACTTTTTTTGCTAAAAATATTGGGTTTACTGGCCCCTCATACTAAAGTATGAGGGGCTTTTGCTGTAAAATCATCCTTTCGAATGATGTTTTTTAGAGATTATTAGTTATGATTTATATAGGAGGAGGTATGATGAAAATGAAATCAATTCGTAAACGGCGCAATGGATATGCCATACTGTTCACGGCCGGTATATGTATGGCGGTGTGGCTGAGCATTTCATCTATGTCAGAAGTGGTTTTCGTCTTTGGGACTATCAGTTTTATCTTTTTATTGTTATTACTGAGAGAAAGCCGTTACCTCTATGATGCAACCCTCATTTGGGAGAATCGCATCATTGTAATACCTTTTGCTCTCATCTCAACAACTAGCCAGCAAATTAAAAAAGATATCGAGGAAAACATTGTATCTACTTTTGGAATTCTGCTGGGCAGTGAAATCTACCGATGGGGTCTTGACGGGATATATGGTGTACGACTGCACACCGTCCAAATTAATCAAGAAAGAATGTATCTGACATTTGGAGACGCGGCTCAAACTATGAAGGTAGAATTGCTTCATGGAATGACTGGGAAGCAGGCGGTAATGGATGCCGCACAAAAGCTACTTCATGAAACCGGTGTAGCGGTAGACATTACAGGATGGTAACACAAGAAAAATACAAACAATGGAATTACTGCATCCAGAGTGATGGTAGGTCCATTGAAGGAGGAAACATATGGGTAAAGATTGTTCATATTGTGGTTCGGTTTTGCCTAAAGGATTTGATGACCTTGCCTACTGCGTATTCTGTGGTAAAAAGCAAGTCCAATACATATGTTGTAGTCACTGTGGTATAAATAATCCCACTGGTATGCTTTTCTGTCTCAACTGTGGGCAGAGTATTGATGTAGAGCTTACACAGAGTATACAGACTACACAGGGTGTTGATCCTGCACAGAGTGTACAAGTTATAAAACCGACCCAGGCAGTGTTATTGTCTAAGAGAAAACCAGTTAAAAAGAAACAAATATTTTATGCATTTGTAGCGGTTTTCACAGCCCTTACGATAATCATAACCACAGTTATTAAGCCATGGAAATACATAGGCGGTAATGGTAAGGAGGAAATAAAGTTTATTGAAGTGTCAGGCACAAAGGAAGTAAATCAAACTTTTGATTTTGGACTTAAAATTCATGCGGATGAAAACGCTCTTGATATAGACCGCACCTTTACCGCTGTGAAGATAGAGGATGACAATAGGCTGATAGAACTTACTGAGCAGCTTGAGGATCAGACTGGTGTAGTGCTAGAGGCATTTGAGATTGATGCTGGATTAGCACCGGACGAGTCCTTTCCAGACATATATACCATGACCTACGACCTGAAAAAACTTGGCATACCCGAGTCGCTCTACGGCCATCTTAGCGTGGTAAGGCTAGGTGATGATGGTACACAGTATCCACTGGTAACTAAGTATGATGGGACATCACTCATATGTAGTAGCGATCAAAATTCCTTGTTTTTAATTGTGGTGACGGGACTTCTGACCTTTGGTCCACTTGCAATTTATACCTCGCAGGAAATGATGAAATACGGTATAAAGGGTTCATCTAAGTATAGCTCAATTACCTTGTGCGATGGGCGTTACAGGCTGATGTGGCCAGAAACCATGGGTGTAGAGAATGAAGAAGCTGTCGAAAAGCTGATTGATGATATGCAAGTAGAATATCAGTTACACTTTAAAAGCAAAGGCTTCAAAAGCCGTAAGGAGTTGATTGAAAAAATCGCGACCCTAGACCCAAATAAGAAATGGAGGGATAATGCGAAAAAAGCTTTCGGCGACCTATATTCCGACAAGGAATTCAATGCCCTACTTGAAAAATATATGGATTCTACATGGCAGGATCAAAATTTACTGCCTTATACTGTGCTTATTTATAAGAGGGCAATCATGGCGGCAGACGATTATTTACGCAAGGTGCGTTCCCTTGATATGAAAGAAAGAACTTTGGATTTAGTAATTGACCCGAATCTTATGGATCTGGCCTTAATGAGAGCGCTTAATTTGCGTCAACCCTTCATCCTTCTTTCGGGTTATGACCTTGCTTTCCCCAAGAATGACAATGATTATAATAAGGCAAAGAAGAAAGATTCGGTGCAGGCTCAAACAGTGGCAAATGTATATCTTACTCTTGTTCACGAGATGTTTCATGTTGTTCAGGCGGAACAGGTAAGGTTACGATTAGAAGTGTATACGTCTTATTTTGAGGCAACGGCGGTGACTTTTGAAAAAGAGGCATTTGATTACTTTAAAAAGCATAAGACTGATGTCTTTTATGATAAGCTTAAATATGAGGAGTCATTTATAAAACATTATGAAACTCTTAAATTACCGCTTGGAAGCGGTGCAAGTTACTTTGATACTGATGTGTACATACAGCAAGGTTATTTACTTTCAGAATTTGTGGTCTATCTGCGGGATAAATACTTTGCAAGTAACCCCAATAAACTTATAGAAAATGTGGTTAGCAGTCTAAGAGCGTGCTCGGGTTACTTTGATGCCTTACGGAATGATGAGCTGCTCTTTATAACCTCACTATGCAAGGCAACAGGAAAAAGCAAGGATGTATTAGCAAAGGATTATGAAGAATGGTTGCTGATAAATGATACAAACATTCTCCTTCGTACTTATGCGATTGAGGGGAAAAAGCCCGCTGATTCCATACCTGATCTTGTAAAAGGGAGTGTGTATAAGCTTTCTACAACCGATAAGAGCCTCTCAGTAAAAATTGAATCGACTTATAAGCCATTGTCATCAGCGGCGAAAATCTTGGATATTAATAAGGGTGATAAAACCGAAGAAGCTTATCTTGTAATCGTACAAGACAATGAGGAGGTTTTGAAGAACAAGAAGATAAGGCTATTTTACTACCCTGATATAAATAATAAAAAAAGTATAGAACTCAAAGAAAAATACACGGTTATTGAGGAAGTCACAACACAGAAAACGGGTATTCTTGAAGTTTGCAGCTATCACGAAGATAAAGAGTATTCGAGCGTAAATTACGTATTTCTTCTTACTAAACCTGATGCACCCAAGCTTACCATAAACAATGGTAAACTTCAAATAAGCTGTGAAGATAGCAGTGGACATTTAAAAAATGGGTTGATTGACGGCTATGCCCTAACTGTGATTGATAGCAAGGGCAACTCAGTTTTATTGAAGACTGATAAAAGCTCTGTTGATATACCGCTGACCGACTCAGGTTCTATTGACATAAAGAACGATGCCATAGCCGGAAACGTGTTGATGTCTGAGGGATCCGATACAGGTAAAGTTACGGATGTTTATGACGTAGATGCATATAACCGTGCCTTGGATACTCTGACGGGCAGCCAGATGGCATACTCTGCATATTATAACGAATTTATCAAAGATGATGACAACACAATAAATGGACCTATCGGTAAGGAAGCAAAG
>JAAYRC010000147.1 GCA_012518975.1 Clostridiales bacterium | reverse complement strand
TTTGTGAATATAAACTACGGTGAGAGTGGGATTACAAGGGATTATTCCGCTGTAGATATTAAGATAGGTGATTTGGGGGCCGGAGAGGAAAAGAAAATCTCCATACCGACAAGTGTTCTATCTACAGCTACTATTGGAAGGAAAACCTTAATAGCAAACTTTACATATAAAACAATTGATGGGGAAGAATTAGAAAACAACTATGATTTTACTGTCAATATACAGGAGAATAAAAATGCCCCTTCTTTAGATATTAGTGGTGTTAGTGGTAATGAAGGCTTAAAGCTTGGTGAGGAATTTGAACTGGCTATTGAGCTTGGTAACTTTGGGTTGATCAAAGCTCAAGATATAAGAATATCTATCGATAGTGAAGCACAAAATAATTTTATAAAAAATTATTTTACTGAATACATAGGGGTAAATAGTATAAATGCTGACTCATCTAAAGAGGTAAAGCTACCTTTAATTGTATCTAGAAATGCAAATAATGGCTTTAATGAATTAAAACTAGACCTGCAGTATAAGGATGAAATGGGTATAGTTTATAGCAAAACAAAAACAATCTATCTTGAGGTAGCTGCACAAGAGGATAAGGGTGCTAGCGTAATTATAAGCAATGTAAAGCAGGTTCCTGAAAAACCTGTGGCTGGAGGGAAGCTTGAGGTTTCCTTTGATATGACCAATAAGGGTGCCATTGATCTTAATGAGTTTAAGATTATGCTTAGTGACCTTACAGGAACTTCATTTATACCTGTAGAATCCGATCCTTATAAACATATAGGTGTAGTTAAGGCTGGAGAAACCAAGAAAATTACAATTCCCTTAACTGTTTCTGAGAATATTCAAGAGGGGCTAAATGCACTGTCAATAGAATATTCCTATACTGGTGGGGGAAATGTTGGTGTAGACATACCTATACTTAATGTACAAAATGAACTTGGAAGTGCAAGTAAGCCTAAAATTATTGTAAGTAAATATGAAGTTGATGTTGATGAGTTGAGATCTGGATCGGTATTCAACCTTAATTTTGAAGTTCGTAATACTCATTCATCAGTTGCGGCTAAAAATATAATAATAACTGTGTCAGGAAAGTCTCCTGATGGGCAAGATATATTCACCGTAACAAAGGGAAGTAATAGTTTCTTTGTAAATAGGATAGGAGCTGGTGAGACCTTTTCAGAAGAATTAGAGATGAAGGTTAAATCAGATACAGCAACCAAAGCCTATCCAATATACATAAAGATAGAATATGAATATGATGGAATTAAGCCTAATCCCCAGACTGGTGATATAGGTGAAGAAGTGACACATGAGCTTAACCTACAGGTTGTGGAAAATGCTAGGCCTGTTGTGGATTATGTAGACGTATACTCTTGGGATATGTATGGCGTAATGGTAGGTAGTCCCGCAAACTTGGCATTTGAATTTTATAATATGGGTAAATCCATGCTAAATAATGTTATAGCTACTGTGGAGGGCGATTTTACTAGTAGTGGCGGTAATATGTATTTCATGGGAAATGTTAATGCAGGTGATCGTTCATTTGCAGAATTTGAAGTAATACCAAATGTTGAAGGCATGGCGTATGGAGTAATTAAGATAACCTATGAGGATAGTATTGGAAATGAGCAGGTATATACCAAGGAATTTGAGTCATTTGTATCCGGAGAACAAGCTTGGGATTTTGATAATAATTATGATGATGGACTTGATGCGTATAATCCAGATATCTTGGAGCCAAAGAAGGCAATCCTTCCTATATGGGCATTTGTAGTATTACAGGTGGTTATATCTATAATATTCATACCTGTTACTAGAAAGATTATTATTAAAATATATAGAAGCAGGCGCCTTAAGCAGGAAGAGGAAATGTTTTAGGAGTTTTAATATTAGGATATAGGAATGGAGGATTTTATGAGCGAGTTAATAATAAATGAAAGAAATGTGGCAGTAACTACTAGTCAACCTGTGTCTGATGCAAATAATACAGAAGGTATCCAAAATACTGTAGAAGTTGAGAATATGGATATAATTGTAGATGATTTTATGATGGAAGAAGAGGCTAGTAGCTTGTCGAATGATCTAGGAGATGGTTTATCGGGAACTGACATAGATGATGTTATGATTGATGATTTGGATATTGGAGAAGAGGGTTATATAGAAGATGGTATTGGCTATGAACTGGATTTTGATGAAGGATACATAGATCCAGGTTATTTTGATGAAGGCTATTATGATGAAGGATATATGGATGAAGGTATGGAGGTGTCTATGCCAGAGGTAAAGAATCCTTTGCTTTCATCATGGCCCTTTGTAATTGGAATCTCATTAGCGGTGCTTGTAGTAAGTATTGGCTTAGGTGCATTACTAGCTAAGTTAAAAATCAAAAAAGGAATTGATCTTTATGAAGATTAGTGATTTGTTTGTAATGGGGATAAGAAGTCTCTTTAGAAGGAAGGTAAGAACCATACTTACTGTACTAGGAGTTGTTATTGGTTGTTTGTTTATTATTATTACTATCTCCATAGGCCATGGTATGGATGAAAGCTTTGAGACTCAAGTTAAAGAAATTGGTAGCGTTACTAAGATTACAATAAGAGAGTATGGGGATATATTTGATGGGGATGGTAATTGGGCTGGTAGCCAGCAACAGGAACTAGATAAAGATTTAGTGGAGCTGATAAAGACCATTGATCATGTTAGGGCAGTTACACCCATTATATATGCTAATGTTAGGCTTTTTTCTGGTAAGTACGAAGCATATCCTAGTTTAATAGCGATGAATAAGGAGGTATTTTCTCAATTTGATTTTCCCGACCTAGAATATGGTGAATATCCCAATGAGGAGGATGATAGTACAATTGTATTTAATAATAACGCTCTTAAATCCTTTTATCTTCAGAATTCAATGAACTGGACTCCGTTTGAGATTGATCCACTTAGGAATACTGTTATTCTTAAGTTTGAAAGTTGGGAATACCAAAAAAGCGAAAGAGCAAGGGAGTTTACACTACCTATTAGGAACTATGCTATAATGACAGAAACAGGATCAGATTATGATTGGAATTCATATATAGACCTGGGTTATTTTGAGAAAATATATAGGCAGTATTGCAATACTCTAAAATTAGAAGACCGAAAAAAGGCAATAGAATCATTGAATAAGTATAGAGAAATATGGCTAAACGTAGACAATCTTGATAATGTGGAAGAGGTGCAGGATAAGATAAAAGAGTTAGGCTATAGTTCAGAAAGCTTGATTCAATATTTTAGGCCCACACTGGAAGCCTCAAAAACTTTACAACTTTTATTTTTATTCTTAGGTGGAGTATCCATGTTCGTATCGGCAATAAGTATAGCAAATACCATGATTATGTCCATCTATGAACGTACAAAAGAAATTGGAATTATGAAGGTTTTGGGCTGTGTTGTAAAGGATATTCGACTTTTGTTCCTTTTTGAAGCAGGAATGATTGGCTTATTCGGAGGAGCTATAGGAGTAGGATTTAGCTATTTAGCCTCTTACCTTATAAATAAATACGGTCAATCTATTTTTGGAGCTTTAATGACTGGAGGAATAAGTATGGGCGGAATGGAAATGAGTGCGACCTATTCAATAATCCCTATATACCTGCCACTTTTAGGACTTGGTATATCTATAGTGGTTGGACTTCTTTCGGGCTATTTCCCTGCAAGACGTGCAACAAAGATTAGTGCTATTGAAGCTATGAGGACTGAAAATTAAATATACTTAGAATCCTTCAAATACACCCGTATAAGAACACCTACTGTAGTTTGTGCGTAGACATACTAATCACAGTAGGTGTATTTATGTGGATGCTTATAGGTATACGAGAGAAACTAGTAACATCATAGCATATGCAACTTCCTGAAAATTATGTAAATTTTAGGTTTTACTAATTTTACTAGGGTTTACATCATTAAATTATATGTGGTATAATGATAAAAAATGTGTGATGAGGTGAGTATAATGGTATGCAATTCCTGTGGTAGAGATATAAAAAATGAATCGGCCAATTTTTGTGAATACTGTGGAGTTTCCTTCCGTGAGGGAGACAGTTATGAAGTCAAGCCCTCCTTTAACAATTCCAAGCTTCCACCGCCTATGCCAATAGCAGTAGAAGCTAATCAAAATGAAAAGCCAGTTTCTTTTTTGAATTGGTTGGGAACGCTTTTGATTCCACTTATTCCACTTGTAGGTCTTTTGGTATATTTGGTAATGTTAATAATTTGGTCTGTAGGTGGTAATGATGTACAAGAGAGTAAGAAAAACTGGGCCCGTGCTCAATTGGTTTTTAGTCTAATTGTACTTATTATTACAATTGTATTTATAGTTTATCTTGTATTTACACCAGAGTTTCAAGAGGCATATAAAGAAATGTTAGATAATATTAATAATTATCAGTAGAATTACTACTTGTTATAGATAGAGAGGAAGATAGACATGAGTAAAGTCAGGACAAGATATGCTCCTAGTCCAACAGGAAGAATGCATGTAGGTAACTTAAGGACGGCATTATATGAGTATCTGATTGCAAAGCATGAGGATGGAGATTTTATATTAAGAATAGAGGATACCGACCAGGAAAGATATGTTGATGGTGCAATAGATATAATATATCGTACATTGGAAGGAACTGGTCTTATTCATGATGAGGGTCCTGATAAGGATGGTGGATATGGCCCTTATGTTCAAAGTGAACGGATGGCTTCAGGCATTTATCTAGACTATGCTAAAAAACTTGTGGATAAGGGTGCGGCTTATTATTGTTTCTGTACAAAGGAGCGTTTGGACAGCCTTAAAAAGGCCTTTGGTGACAGTGATGATAGTAAGGAAGATTATAAGGAAATTATAAAGTATGATAAGCATTGCTTGCATCTGTCCAAGGAGGAGATAGAAGACAAGTTAGCTCAAAACATACCATATGTAATTAGGCAAAACAATCCTTTGGAAGGGTCTACCACCTTCCATGATGCCATATTTGGTAGTATTACAGTAGATAATGAAGAGTTAGATGATATGATTCTTATTAAATCTGATGGTTATCCTACCTATAATTTTGCTAATGTAGTAGATGATCATATGATGAAGATTACCCATGTTGTTAGGGGTAATGAGTACTTGTCATCTACTCCTAAGTACACAAGGCTTTATCAGGATTTTGGATGGGAAGAGCCTGTGTATGTCCATCTTCCCCTGATTACCAATGAAGAACATAAAAAGCTAAGTAAGCGAAGTGGCCATGCTTCTTATGAGGATTTAATCGAACAGGGTTTTATCTCTGAGGCTATTGTGAACTTTGTGGCTCTACTTGGCTGGTCTTCTCCAAATAATACAGAGATAATGTCACTGGAGGAGCTTATCCGTGATTTTGACTATCGCAATATAAATAAATCTCCAGCAGTATTTGATATCGTCAAACTACGCTGGATGAACAGTGAATATATTAAGATGATGGATGGGGATAAATTCTTTAATATGGCACTTCCATATATCAAGGAGGTAATTAGTAAAGACCTTGATTATAGAAGGATATCAGATCTTATTAAGACAAGGATTGAGACCCTTTGTGATATTGGTGAAATGATTGATTTCTTTGAGGAGCTTCCAGAATACAATGTAGAGATGTTTACTCATAAAAAGATGAAGACAAACACAGAAAGCTCTCTTAAGGTATTAAGAGACTTACTGCCAAGGTTTGAAGCCCTTGAGGATTATTCTGAAGCGTCTATAGAATCCTTGATAAAGTCCTATGTAAGCGAGAAGGAAATAAAGAATGGCCAAGGTCTATGGCCTGTTAGAACAGCTATATCAGGAAAGCAATCAACCCCAGGAGGAGCTTATGAGATTATGAGCATCCTTGGCAAGGAAGAAAGTCTATGTCGAATTAGATTGGCAATTGATATGCTGGAGAAGGCAATTAATGAATAAGCCCGGCTGTGTATAATGTAAGGAGATTGTATATGGATTTAGATCAAGCACAGAGGGAGGCTGTAAGTCACAAGGATGGGCCCATGCTAGTATTGGCAGGGCCTGGTTCTGGAAAGACTCGTGTGATAACTGAAAGAACTAAGTATTTGATAGAGGACCACCATATTCCTGAAGAAAATATTCTAGTAATTACATTCACCCGGGCAGCAGCCGGTGAAATGAAGGAAAGGTTTTTAAAAACAATGGTAAAGAATAAGGCTGGTGTGAGCTTTGGAACATTTCACAGCGTATTCTTTACCATTTTAAAGCATGCCTATAATCTAAGTTCAGCTAATATTATATTAGAGGAGGAAAGGCGGGCATGTATTAGGGATATTGTTCATAATATGAGACTTGAGTATGAGGACGAAAAGGAGTTTATATCCGAACTATTATCTGAAATTAGTATGGTAAAGGGTAATAAAATACAGGTTGATGTATATTACTCCACAAGCTGTGGTGATGAAATATTTAGAAGGATCTATCAGGAATATAACAAAAGAATCCGAGCTCTTAGGAAGGTTGATTTTGATGATATGTTACTTCTTTGCTATGACCTTCTATCTCAAAGGCCAGATATACTAAAATTATGGCAGAATAAGTTTAGATACATCTTAATAGATGAATTCCAGGATATAAATATATTGCAGTATGATATTATTAGAATGTTGGCTAGGCCAAGAAACAACCTATTTATAGTTGGGGACGATGATCAGTCGATTTATAGCTTTAGAGGGGCAAAGCCCGAAATCATGCTAAACTTTCCCAAGGATTATCCAGATAGCAAGATAATACTTTTAGATACAAACTATAGATCTAACATTCACATCATAAATTGCTCTAGTCAATTAATATCCCATAATAATACCCGCTATCAAAAGAAAATTAAGGCTAATATAGGACAAGGCAGTGAAGTAAGTATAGGCCATTTTGAGACCATGAAAGAACAAAACATAAGGCTTGCCGAAGAAATTATTAGGCTCAATGAAAAAGGTATTCCCTTGTCCGAAATGGCTATTTTGGTCCGTACCAATCTTGGAGCTGGAGCTATTATACACAAGCTAATGGAATATAATATACCCTTTATTGCTGGTGATAACCTACCTAATATCTACGACCATTGGATTACGCAGGATTTGCTTTCATATATGAAAATAGCCATGGGAGAAAACCATCGTAGGCATTTTCTAAGAATAATAAATCGGCCAAAAAGGTATATAAGTAGGGAATGCTTTGATAGTCCTTTAGTGGATTTTCAAGATGTTTTGGATTATTATGAGGATAAGGAATGGATGCTTGAGAGGATAGATCAATTTGAATATGATCTTGCCATGCTTGGCGGGATGACTCCTTATGCAGCTATTCAATATATTAGAAGGGGGATTGGCTATGATATCTTTCTAGTGGAATATGCTAATCAGCGGAGGATGAAGGTTGAAGACCTTATAGATATTCTAGATGAGATACAGGAAAGCACTAGGGAATTTAGGTCCTATGAGGAATGGTTTGTATATATAGATGAATATAGACAAGAATTAAAGAATCAGGCACAGAATATAAAGAAGAAGGATACAGAGGGTATTCATATAATAACTATGCATAGTTCTAAGGGCTTAGAATTCACAGCAGTATTTCTTGTGGATGTGAATGAAGGTATAAGTCCACATAAGAAGGCGGTTTTACCTGAGGATATTGAAGAGGAGAGGCGTTTATTCTATGTGGCAATGACTAGGGCAAAAGATTTTCTTTATATTTTTAGTCCCAAGGAGCGTTATAGTAAGGACATGTCTCCATCACGGTTTATAGATGAAGTAACTAGTAGTAAACAGGCTGATTAAGGAAAGTAAACAGACAGGAGAAAGGGCGTTGCTCATCCTATTAGGAGATTTGCAACACCCATATGACTGGCAATAATTATTATTCGTCCTCGTCCTTGTCGTCTATTATATCATCAATCATCTCGTCGAATTCTAGTGAGTCAATTATTTCCTCAAATGCATCAGCAACGGCTTCAAATTCATCATCATCTTCTATGTTGATAAGTTGAGGCTCATCGTCTTCGTCTTCCTGGATAAAGCGATATAGAAATACACTATCCTCTTCTTCGCTAACAGGTTGAAGAGCGATATATTCTTTTTCATCTACTGTAAAGATGTCTAGTACGATGCAATCCATCTCGGTTCCATCGTCTAAGGTTAAGGTGATGAGATCATACATATGATCATGTCCGCATCCGCAGTTTTCGTCATGGTTGTGTTCGCCCATAATAATACCTCGCTTTTTTTAATTAGTCCCTGATAAACTCTGGGGAATATAAGTAGAATGTATCAGATTAGGATAATAAATGCAATAGTAAATAATGAAATTTAAAAAGTTGTTGACATTGTTATAAAATATTTTAAAATAAAACTATAAGGCTTAACCTTGCTATTATACTTTAAGAGAGGGGTTCTTTTTTGTGGTTACTATAAAGCCGAATCAAAGTAGAACAAAAAAAGATAAAAGGTCACAAGGGCAAAGACCAAACAATAATATGAGTTTTGACAAGAAAGCAAATTATAAGGATGCTGGTTATCAGAAAAGAAGCAATTATAAGTTTGACTTTGAGGATATGGATGAGGACAAGCAAAGATTTGGAACCAAAAGCAATAAGTCTCGGGAGTCGGCTAAGTCAAAGATTCCACCAGATCAAAGGCCAGATAAATACGATGCAAAGAAACGTCACGAGCGTGAGAGGAAGGTGGCTCAAAGGAAGCATATAGACCAGGATGGTGGAAGAGAAAAGCGTCCTATTAAGCATAAGAATAATTCTAAGACAAATTGGACCAAGTATTATCAGGTTGGAATGTTGGATGAGGATGAGTATGCTGATTACTAGAAAATTGATAATGAAATAAGATAGACTTTACAGACATCTTAGGAAAAAATATTCTTAGGATGTCTTTTACTTTCTATAGGTATTGACCTATAATGTTAGAATACCATTATTATTAGGACAGGGTATCAGGAATCTAGGAGGAAATTTAAGTGACTGACAATCGAAAGGAAATTAAAATCTCTGTACGAAACTTGGTGGAGTTTATAATTCGTTCAGGAGATATTGACAATACTCGCAGTGGTAAAAATGATATAGAGGCTATGCAGGCAGGAAGCCGTATCCACAGAAAGCTTCAAAAGCAGATGGGGGCAAATTATAGACCGGAAGTTCCTCTTAGTATAAGTGTTCCTGTGGAGTATGATGATATGGTATTTGATCTAACAGTGGAAGGCAGGGCTGATGGTATTCTTATTAATGATCCTATTGAAGAGGACGATTTTTCAGTTCTTATATTAGAGGAGGAGAGTCGTAAGGGAGAGGAAGATAAGAGGCCAGAGGTCACTATAGATGAAATTAAGGGTGTCTATATGGACATTACCCATTTAATTGAACCCATTGCTGTGCACCGGGCACAGGCTATGTGTTATGCATACATTTATGCAGAAAAGTACCAACATGATTATATTGGAATCAGGCTAACTTATTGCAACTTAGAAACTGAACTAGTAAAGTATTTTGAAGAAACCCTTAGCCTAACAGAGCTAAGATATTGGTTTGATGGTTTGAAAATGGAGTATGCCAAGTGGGCTGTATGGCAGATGAAATGGAATAGGAAGCGGGATGAAAAAATCAAGAATCTTGATTTTCCTTTTCCATATAGGGAAGGTCAAAAAGAGCTTGTCACCGGGGTTTACAAAACTATTTTGAGAAAGAAAAAGCTCTTTATCGAAGCCCCAACAGGGGTTGGAAAGACTATATCCACTGTATTTCCATCTGTTAAAGCTATGGGCATGGGAATAGCTACAAAGATATTTTATCTTACAGCTAAGACTATAACAAGAACAGTGGCTGAGGAAACATTTCATTTGCTAATGGAGTATGGACTTACTATGAAGGTTACCACCATTACCGCAAAGGATAAGGTGTGTATCTTGGATAAGCCAGA
>JAAYRC010000146.1 GCA_012518975.1 Clostridiales bacterium | reverse complement strand
TTCCTAATACAGATATAGGGCGTTCACTAATATATATCAAAAAAACTAAGTCTACTGCAAGGAAGTATCCTAGAACAGCGGGGAAACCTTCAAAAGAGCCATTATAAAAACAGGTAATTGCGAAACGTTATTTAATTTATGATCTAGTGCAAGTTTAATAAACACGGCAGGCACGCTTTCGCTACCTTCGCCTCGTAACGATACATAAGCTGCCAAAGTACAGCAGTTAAGTACTGACGGTCTCAGAGTACCTGCTAGTGGTCCTTATTAAACTTGCACAATTTGGCAAAGATTTCGTGAGTTTCGCAATTGCCTAATTATAAAAAGATTGAAAGGAGAGTAGTTGTGGTTTTTGGAAAGATAATATCCTATTCAGACGGTATAGATCAAGTAAATGAAATTATACTAGAAGTTTTTTCAAATGGAGATAATTTTATAAATGAAATCTCTGCAGAAGCAAAAAGTAATCAAGTATATCACGCACTGGCATATGAAGGTATTAATAGTGATAAGCCTATAGGTACTGGAAGCCTAGTAATCTATGATGATTGTGCTTATTTAAAATGGATTGGGGTAAGAAAGGCATATAGGAAGAAATTATATGGAGATATGTTAATTCGTATGTTAGTTGAAAAAGCAAAGATTATGAATTGTAGTGATATATTTGTAGATTCTCCTGTAGGTCTAAAAGGAATGTTTGAAAATATAGGCTTTTTATTAGTAACAGATATAGCCAATAATGAAAAAATGAATATATTAGATAGTAATATAAGAATGAAATATAATAAAGAACATGCAAACTTATGTCAAAAAACAAAAGTAACTGGAGAAAATTCAAAATAATGCTTTAAAAATATCAAAAAATGCTATATTATAGAGATATATAGTAGATATATTAATGCTTTATTGTTTGATATTGTTTTCACATCATGGTAGGATAAATAGACGATATGATAAGATATTTCAAATTATTTGTTATATTGTTTGAAGGGAAGAAGCAATAATGTATAGTGAAAAAGTAAGTGACTCAGATATTTTAAAAAAGTTTATACTTAATCTGATAGAGGAATACGAGGATAAGTTAAGTTTCACTATTGGACAAAAAAAAGAATATATGAGTGATTTATCTGAAATTGAAGCATTAATTCTAGGTCTAAGCAAAAAAAAAGAAAAGAATAATAATATGTTTTCACCTAATAGTAAGGATTATAATATAGATGGATATGTTAAGGAATCAGAAGAATTAAAAGATAAAATTGAAAAAGCTCTAAATGAGCAAAAAGATTTAGAAACCATAGTATTACATCTAAGAGAAATAAAAAATGTACTATGGGACCAGGAATCACCAATACTTAATACGGGAATAAATATATTAGATTTACAGGAAAGAGATAGGCAGAGAATAGCAAGAGATCTTCATGATTCAACAGTACAAAATTTGACAAGTCTAATACACAAGATACAGTTATGCTTACGACTAGTTGATATGGATCCTGTTAGGACCAAACTAGAACTAGGTTCGATGACAAATACGCTTAAAGCAGTTATTAATGAATTAAGAGAAATTATATACAATTTAAAGCCAATGTCACTTGAAGATTTGGGACTTTTATTGACAGTTGAAAGATATGCAAATCAGCTTATGATGAATCACGATATTAAGGTTAGAATTAGTCATAATGATGAGATAGATGATATATTACCAGTAATAAAACTTTCTTTATTTCGTTTGATACAGGAAGCTTGTAATAATGCAATTAAGCATGCAGAATCAAAAAATATAGATATAAAGATATATTTTAAGAAAAATCAAGTTAGTGTAACGGTAATTGATGATGGAAAGGGTTTTGATCTAGATTGTATAGGGGATAATGCTCAAAAAGACTACTCTGGTTATGGATTATCAATAATGAAAGAAAGAGTATATTTACTATCGGGAACTATGAAGTTAGATTCTACCATAAATAAAGGAACAATTGTTACTATTACCGTACCAATTTTTAAAAGTAAAGGGGAAGAGTGATGAGTAAGCCTATTAATGTTATGATTGTAGATGATCATTCAATGGTAAGAGAAGGTATTAAGCAGATACTAGAATTAGATGGTGATATCAAGGTAAATGCTGAAGCTAGCAATGGCAAGGAGTGTATTAGTAAACTTAAAGAGAGAAATGTTGATGTTTTACTTCTGGATATTAACATGCCAGAAATGAATGGATTACAAGTTCTGCAATACCTTAGGGAAAAAAAATCAAGGATTAAAATATTGATTCTAACAATTCATAATGAGGTAGAATATCTTATTAGGGCAGTAGAAATTGGTATAGAGGGATATGTATTAAAAGATTCAGATTCTAGTGTGTTGAAAAAAGCAATAGTAGATATAAACGATGGTAATACATTTATTCAACCAGAGTTAACTCCTATATTAAAAAGGAGACTAGATGATAGAAGCTTAAACTCCAGAAAATTCGAAGAAGCTCTAACTAGAAGAGAAATTGAGGTATTAAAGCTATTAGCAGAAGGCTTATTTAACAAAGAAATTGCTTATACTCTAAGTATTAGTGAGAAAACAGTTAAAAACCATGTTTCAAACATATTTAAGAAAATTAATGTTTCTGACCGTACACAAGCTGCAGTTTATGCAATAAAACATAATATAGTTGATATATTTTAGATAACAATGAATGAAATGTTTCACGTGAAACATTTCATTTTTTATGTAGTAGAAATGTTCATCCTTTTATTTCACTATATTTATGAATAGTTATTTTAGATATAATTAAAGTTCAATATAAAACGTATTTATAAGTAGATATCTATTATCAATAATGATATAATTGAAATTGAATCCATAAAGATAAAAGAATTTAAGAGGGTATAGAAGAAGGAAGGTATTGATATGTCAAGAATTATTGCAATTGCTAATCAAAAAGGCGGAGTTGGAAAGACAACAACAGCTATTAATCTATCAGCTTGTCTTGCTGAAAGAAATAGGAAGGTTCTTGCGATTGATATAGATCCACAGGGAAATACAACAAGTGGGCTAGGAATCAACAAGAATGAATTAGAAAACACTATATATCAGATGATGATTGGCGAGTGTTCATTACAGGACTGTTTAATAAAAAGTGATATTGATAATTTAGATATATTACCTTCTAATGTTAATCTAGCTGGAGCAGAGATAGAGTTAATAGGAATTCAGGATAGAGAGTACATATTAAAAAAGCATGTAGAAAAAATAAAGGATAATTACGATTATATAATTATAGACTGTCCACCCTCACTAAGTACTCTCACAGTAAATGCAATGACCACAGCAAATACTGTTCTAGTACCTATACAATGTGAATTTTATGCTTTAGAGGGATTAACACAGTTAATGCATACTATTAATTTGGTTAAGAAAAGATTAAATCCAGACTTGGAGATGGAAGGAGTTGTATTTACCATGTATGATGCTCGTACAAACCTTTCACTACAAGTTGTTGAAAATGTTAAGGAGAATTTAAAACAAAACATATACAAAACAATTATTCCGAGAAATGTTCGTCTAGCTGAAGCTCCTAGCCATGGACTACCTATAAATATATATGATTCTAAATCAGCAGGAGCTGAAGGATATAGGCAATTAGCCAGCGAAGTCATTGAAAATGATGAAGCTGAAATTTATGAGAAGAATACGATACCTGAGATAAAGTATAGGTAACAATTATAGTAAAGAAAACAATAGAAGTGTATATAATGTATAATTCAATAAAAAAGTCTAAGACATATTAGAACAATTGGCATAATATAAAATAATTAACTACTTATATCTGTTTTATAGTGTATAAAACATTTCAATAAACGACCAATAAACACAAGGGAGGATATAATGGCTACTGCTAAAAGAGGATTAGGAAAAGGACTAGATATTATGATACCGGAGCGGATTTCTGACACAAAGGGTCTTGGAGATGATAATGTTTCACGTGAAACATTATTACCAATCCGTGAAATAGAGCCGAATAAATCCCAGCCAAGAAAAAGTTTTAATGAGGACGCTTTGCATGAATTGGCCGAGTCTATTAAGCAATTTGGTGTGATTCAGCCTTTAATTGTACAAAAAAAGGACAAGTATTATGAGATAATAGCTGGTGAAAGAAGATGGAGGGCATCAAGGCTTGCAGGATTGAAGAAGGTACCTGTTATAATTAAGGATTACTCACCTCAAGAAGTCCTTGAAATTGCATTAATAGAGAACATACAAAGAGAGGACCTTAATCCAATTGAAGAAGCTCATGCATACCAGAGGCTAATCAAGGAATATAATCTTAAGCAGGATGAGTTAGCAGAGAGAGTGTCAAAAAGCAGAGTTACTATTACAAATTCTATGAGGTTATTAAAACTTAATGAAAAAGTCCAGCAGATGCTCATAGATGATTTGATATCTAGTGGACATGCAAGGGCTCTACTTCCATTAGAGGATCCAAATATACAATATGATACTGCATGTAAAATTTTTGATGAGAAACTTAGTGTAAGAGACACAGAAAAGCTGGTTAAACAATTACTCAAGGGTAAAGCAGAAAAAGAAATAGCTACTGTAGATGAGTTTGCATTTATATATAAAGACTTGGAAGACAAGCTAAGAAATATAGTTGGCACAAAGGTTTCTATACATAGAAAGAAAAAAAACAAGGGAAGTATTGAGATAGAATATTATTCAAATGATGATTTAGAGCGAATAATAGATTTATTTAATAAGCTTTAGAAGAAAATAATATAAGGGAGTAAAGAAATGAACCTAGTAAAATTGGTAGAACAAAATACTACATATATAATATTTGGTCTTGTTGGATTATCATTAGCATTATCCGTAGTTACTATTATACTTATGGTAAAACAAGGAAAATTAACCAAAAGATACAAAAAATTTATGAAAGGCTCGAGCAGTCTTAGTCTTGAGGACAAAATATTCGATACACTTACAGAAATTAACAATCTTAGGCAGGATAGTAAAAAAATACATAAGGAATTAGAATTAATAAATGAGAATTTATTAGTGGCTATGCAAAAGATTGCTGTAGTAAAGTACGATGCTTTCATGGAGATGGGAGGAAAACTAAGTTTTGTCCTTGCACTCCTAGATAAAAACAACGATGGAATTCTTTTAAATTCTGTACATAGTAGCAGAGAGGGTTGTTATACTTATTTAAAAGAAATAATAAAGGGAGAGTCTTTTCTAGAATTATCTAATGAGGAGAGGGAAGCTTTAGAACAAGCTAAGAAATATAATACATTTATGGAATAGGAATTGATTTTTTGCTTAATTATTTTAAGAAGTAATTAGGTTTGAGGGGAAGTAAGATGAGAATTATTTCAGTTGACTCTATAAAGGGTCATGAGTTATTGGCAAAGGATATAATAAATTATCATAATTCAGTACTGATGACTGCGGGAACAATTGTAAAAAAAGAATATGTAAATCGCCTAAAAGAGTTAGATATTGAGTATATATATGTGGAGGATGAACTAGCAGAAGGTGTTAGTCTTACAGACAGTCTTGAGATTCAGTTAAAGGACCACTGTCAGGACACTGTCAGGAAAATTCTATCAAAACATATATATCATAATGAAAGTGAGCTAGAAGAAATTACTGCAATTGCAGATGAAATTATTGTAGATATAATGAAGGATCCAGAGGTTGTTTATAATATAGCTAGTATTAGAAATAAAAGTGAAGTGACTTACTCGCATTCATTAAATGTTTGTGCTCTTTCGGTTATTTTAGCATTAAAGCTAAAGTTGTCTAAAAGGAAGGTTAGAGAAATTGCTGTAGGGTGTCTTATACATGATATAGGGTTTACATTCTTACCAATGGATTATAGTAATCTTATTATGGAGGAATGTAGTGAAAAAGACCAAAAAGAAATAAAGAAACATATCATATATGGATACTCAGCTATAGAGAAGATGGAATGGTTATCATCTACCTCTAGGGATATCATAATAGGGCATCATGAGCGACTTGATGGTTCGGGCTACCCCTTCCGCTTAAAGGATGAAAAAATAAGAATTGGAAGTAGGATTGCGGCTGTATGCGATGAATTTGATAGTAGGGTGTATGGTAATCTTATGCCTAAAATGAAGGTACATGATGCCATAGACCTTATAGTAAGTCAAGCAGGAGTAAAATTTGATTATGAGGTGGTAAAAGCCTTTGTGGCATCTGTTGCTGCATATCCTATAGGTACATTAGTTATAACCAACCAAAACGAATTGGGTATAGTATTAAGACAGAACCATAAATGTCCCACAAGACCTGTAATCAGAATAATAAAGGATGCAGATGGAAACAAACCTACTGACTGGGTTGAAAAAGATTTAACAAAGGAGTTGACACTCTTTATAACTGACACTATAATGGACTAAGTTTTTTGTTTTTCTCATAACTGCTTTTGCCATAGAATCTTTCTTGCAGATTATAATAAAGTATGATATAAATATTATCACATGAAAAGAAGGGTAATAGCGTAATATATAAAAGTGAAACATATAAAACAATAATCTAAGAGAATAATATAGACAAATTTTTAGAAAAGCAGGTGAGTATATGCATAGTTATTTAAGAGCAGTAGGATTTAGCGATATTAACAATAGAACAGACTTAAATAAGCTTATTAAGTTAGTTATAGAGAAGGCTTCTAATAGAAAAACAGTTCAAATTAGCCATCAAACAAGCTTTACAGAGATGTCCATGAAATTTGGGCCTAATTTTGGTATAGCTATTCGCGGAGAATATGATCAAGATGATGTCTTTCATATGGATAACTATTTTCCATATTTGGTTGGAACAGGGACAAATGCCAGAGAAGAGGTTTCCATTAATAAAAGAGTAGATACAGAATCCTATACAGGTATGTGTGATGATTATAGATTAGGAGTATCATTAATATTCTATCTTCAAAATGTCGCAGATTATTTGGAAAAGAAAAACCATAAGCCTAAGATGGATCTAAATGTTCCTATTACTTTGGCTGCACTAGCTCTAGAGGGAAAAGTAATCCTTCCTATAGAAAAGGATGAAATTCAAGTTAGGAATATTAAAGCGGAAAAAGCTAATAGAAACCAACTAATTGCAGAGGCAAAAAAGGGAAATCAAGATGCTATTGACAGCTTGACAATAGATGATATTGATACCTATGCTATGGTATCAAGAAGATCAAAGAAAGAAGATATTTACTCTATAGTAGATACCTGCTTTATTCCTTTTGGATCTGAATCAGATAATTATAGTATTATAGCAATGATATTAGATAGTAAAATAATTACTAATTCATATACTAAAGAGAAAATCTACGATATGGATTTGCTTTGCAATGATATTGTTTTTCGCTTATGTATTAACCAGAAGGATATTGTTGGTGAACCACTACCGGGAAGAAGATTTAAAGGGAATATTTGGATGCAAGGAAGATTGTCCTTTTAATAGTTGCTAATATACTATAAAAAACAGATGAAAAAATATTAACAAGATATTGACTTAGAAAGAAGTTAAGAGTAGAATAAGTATGTTGTGTTTAAGTGCCTGTAGCTCAGCAAGAAAGAGCGTTCGCCTCCTAAGGGGTAAGATTCTATAACCTCGACAAAAAGGTGATAGATAAGGTGTCAGTTTCAGTAACACAAAATAGAATATGTTTCCCTAGTTCAACGGATAGAACAGGCCCCTCCTAAGGGTCAGATCGGGGTTCGATTCCCCGGGGGAACGGCCATTTTACGCGGTTTTCAGTATTTTGAAAAGCCGCGTAAAACTTTTTTATAGGGAAATGATGTCGATGTAATAAAAGGAATTTCAGAGAAAAGAACTTGCTAATTTTCTTAGCAAGCTTTTTTGATTTTGCTAAGAGAAAAGGTCATTTTGCTAAGAGTTTTGAAAATGAAAATTTGCTAAGAAAGGTGATAGGTGGATTAATTGTATTATTTTGGTGGGAAAATGAGTTGCAAAGTGATATAATTACGCTAACACATTTATAAAGATTAAGATAAAAAATTCAAATTTAACTCGCCAAGGAGGGGTATTCATATGTGTGGAATGACAGCTGATTTATAAATAATTATAAATCGGAGGTTTATATGAATTACATAATAAGAAAATTAAGACAAGAAGAAGTAAAAGCATTAGATACATTTTTGTATGAGGCAATCTTTATTCCAGAAGGAGTAGAGGCACCGCCTATGGAAATAATCAATCAACCAGAACTGCAGGTCTATGTTGATGGCTTTGGAACTAAGAATGGTGATATATGCTTCGTGGCTGAATCTGATGGAGTGATAGTTGGTGCTGTATGGGTTCGTATTATGGATGATTATGGACATGTTGATGACGAAACACCATCATTTGCGATTTCTCTCTCAAAGGAATATCGAGGGAAAGGAATCGGTACTGAACTAATGAAGCAGATGCTCACAGAATTAAAAGATGGTAAATACAAGAAAGCATCATTAGCTGTTCATAAACAGAATTATGCTGTGAAAATGTATAAAAAAGTAGGATTTGAAATAGTTGATGAGAACGAAGAAGAGTATATAATGGTTTGCCAGTTGTAGTGGCAAACTTCAGCTTTGTGAAGAGTTGAAAGCATGCAAGAATTTGAATTTGGCAGATAGTAGAGGAGGTAAAATTATGGTATTCAATGGCATATCAAGGGTCTTTGATTTAACAGATGAGCAGCAATATGATACCATCGGCCAATTTTGGGACGAGATAGCTAGCGTGTATGGTTTAGAAAACTTACAAGGTTTGGGATATGCGTGGCAAGGGAATACCCTGTTTTATGCTATTGGGTTAAAAGATGGAGATATCGAAGGTTACAATGTGCGTATCTCCTTACCTGATGACGGTTGGGAAACTGTAAAAGGTCAAACAGATTGCCTAAAAGCAATGTATGACAAAATATACCAAAATGGCAGGCTTCAATATGAGATTGAAATGTTTTATGAAGATGGCACATGCGAAATCAGCTATTATCGAATATAATGACAAATTCCAATTTATAGGTGAGATAATGATTATTTTAATTACGGGAGCATCGCATACAGGCAAAACGGCACTTGCTCAAAAATTGCTTGAAAAATATAAATATCCATATCTATCGATAGACCATCTGAAAATGGGCTTAATTCGTAGCGGTAATACAGAGCTTACTCCTATGGATGATAATGAATTGACCGAATATTTATGGCCGATTGTTCGGGAAATGATAAAAACTGCTATTGAGAACAATCAGAACCTAATTGTCGAAGGTTGCTATATTCCATTCGATTGGCAGAAGGACTTTGAGCGGCAATATCTTGAACAGATTAAATACTATTGTTTGGTACTGAGTGAGAACTATATAAGAAATCATTTTGCAGACATAAAAAAATATGCAAATGTCATTGAAAATCGTATAGATGATGATTATTGTACTTTGGAAACGGTATTAGAAGATAATAGGCAGGTCTTGGAACTTGCGATTGCACATAAAGTGAATTATATACTCATTGATGACGAGTACAAAATAGATATTGATTTAGAGAGATAAATTTCAGTTTGTAGAATTGATGTGTGTTAGGCAGTGAAATTGTAAGTTGTGGAGGAGATGAACATGGATATATCATTCAGAACCAGAAATGAAAAATTTAATTATAGAGTATGCGCCATGATGATCTCTGAAAATAAAATCTTGGCAATGCACGATGAACGGTCGCCATATTTCTATCTTCCGGGTGGCAGGGTAAGTATGGGTGAGACTGCCGAGCATGCAATTGTCCGAGAGGTAAAGGAAGAACTGGGCATAACACCTGAAATAGTGCGTCCCCTGTGGCTGAACCAGGCTTTCTTTACAGAGGATGTTGACCATCTGAATTATCATGAGCTATGTATATACTTCCTAATGGATATTTCAAATACTGATTTATTGTTAAGAGGAGATCGATTTGAGTCAAAAGAAGGAATGCATACTCATGTTTTTGAATGGCTGCCGTTTGAACAGTTAAAAGACGAGTATTTTTATCCGCTCTTTCTTAAGAAAGAAGTATTTGACCTTCCGGAAGTATTTACTATTCGGACAGAAGAGGAATGAGATAACAAACTTCAGTAATACGCTCTGTTGCTGTACCCATTTTTCTACGATATACTCCATCAAAAAGGAGTGAACTCTTATGGGTAGAGAAATTTATGACATCATTAATGACATGGCAGAAGTATTAAACGCATCGCAGATGCAGAAACTACAAGAGGTGTTGGTAAAACGGTTATCTGAGAATACTGTGTCTGACTATTTACAGACCACGAACGTGGAGTTTCTAGATATGTTTTTAAC
>JAAYRC010000145.1 GCA_012518975.1 Clostridiales bacterium | reverse complement strand
CCACCAAGGGTCTCAATTGATAGAGACAAAGGAGTAACATCAAGAAGTAGGATATCTCCTGCACCAGCATCACCTGCTAGCTTACCACCTTGAATAGAAGCACCAAGTGCTACACATTCATCAGGATTCAAGCTCTTAGAAGGTTCCTGTCCTGTCAATTGCTTAACCTTATCCTGAACAGCAGGAATACGGGTTGAACCACCAACCAAAAGAACTTTCTTTAATTCAGAAGCAGTAATGCCTGCATCTCTTAAGGCATTCTGTACTGGTGTTACTGTTCTTTCAACCAAATCACTAGTCAACTCATTAAATTTAGCACGGCTAAGGTTCATATCAAAATGCTTAGGTCCATCAGAGGTTGCTGTTATAAAGGGAAGATTTATATTAGTTGTTGTTGCAGAGGACAATTCAACCTTTGCCTTTTCAGCTGCTTCCCTAAGTCTTTGCATAGCCATATTATCGGTTGATAAATCCACTCCATCACTTTTCTTAAACTCATCTACCATATATCTAGTAATTCTCTCATCAAAGTCATCGCCACCTAGTTTATTATCGCCAGAGGTTGCTAAAACTTCAATTACACCATCACCAATTTCAATAACTGATACATCAAATGTACCACCACCAAGATCATAAACCATGATCTTTTGTTCCTTTTCATTGTCAAGTCCATAAGCTAAAGCTGCAGCTGTAGGTTCATTAATTATTCTTTTTACATCAAGTCCAGCAATTTTACCGGCATCCTTTGTCGCCTGTCTCTGGGAGTCATTAAAATATGCAGGTACAGTTATAACTGCTTCTGTAATCTTTTCACCAAGATAGCTTTCTGCATCTGCCTTCAGCTTTTGAAGAACCATTGCAGATATCTCCTGGGGTGAATATCTTTTATCGTCTATTTTTACTCTGAAATCAGAACCCATATGCCTCTTTATAGATGATATGGTTTTATCTGAATTGGTAACTGCCTGACGTTTTGCAGGCTCACCTATCAAACGCTCTCCTGATTTTGTAAATGCCACTACAGATGGTGTTGTTCTAGCACCCTCTGCATTTGCTATAATTACAGGTTTACCACCTTCCATTACAGCAACACATGAATTAGTGGTACCTAAGTCAATACCTATTATTTTTCCCATTTTTATTCCTCCTATAATATTAAATTATCCTTCAATTTTTTAATTTACAACCTTTACCATGCTGTGTCTTACAACCATATCACGATAGATATAGCCTTTTTGAAATTCCTCAGCTACGATATTCTCCCCAAGTTCTTCATCCTCACCGTGCATTACAGCATTGTGAAAATCTGGATCGAATTCATTACCAACTGCTTCTATAGTCTTTACACCAATATCATTCATTGTTGTCATTAACTGCTTATAAATCATATTAAAACCTTGAACCAATGGGCTATCCTTATCTGTCTCATTTGCAGAAGCAAGCCCCCGTTCAAAGTTATCAATAACAGGAAGTAACTTTTCAATAACAGCTTTTACTCCCATATCGTACATAGCCGATTTTTCCTTTTCAGACCGCTTCCTATAATTATCAAATTCAGCCATACTTCTCATAAGTCTATCTGACAGTTCCTGAATCTTCTCTTCCTTAGCCGCAAGCTCTTTATTTTTAGAGCCCTTCAAAAATGATTTACTGGATTTTGCAGGCTTATCAGTTCCTGTATCTTCAGAAATTATCTTCTCTTCTGTGGATGCCTTTACTTCCTCATTACTAGCCTTATCCGACTTATCATTTATAGCATCCTTTTCTTGGCTTAATTCCATTTCGGTATCCTCCTGACATACTTCCTCACTAGGTATAGTTTCTTTATTTGAGCTATTATTCTTTATGCTACCATCCTTAGAATTATCAGGCTTATTTTTCTTTTCCTCCTTCTCCATGGCCACCTTTATAACTTCTATAGTCTTATCCATGTCCTCCAAGTTTTATAAACCACCTTTCCAACCTATGTTTTATCCTTAAATATATCATCTAGCTGTACCATTAAATTTTGTAAGGTACCGACTACTCGCTCATAATCCATTCTCTTAGGCCCTATAATGCCCACCTTACCATATATACCCTCTTCTATCTCATAGGTAGCTGTTACTACAGAGCAATCCTTCATAGTATCAATAGGGGTCTCATCTCCTATGTAGACCTTTATTCCTCTATCCTCTTCATCGTCCATCCTATCATGAATTAATCCAGACAACATCTTCTTTTCCTCTAGTGTATATAGAAGTTCAGAAGCCTTATCAATATCCCGTAATTCGGGATATTTGAGTATATTGGTTGTTCCTGAGGTGTAAATCTTAAAATCCTCGTCTGATGCAACTGCCTGCATTATGGTTTCTAATATATCATTAACTAAGCTTCTATAATCTCCCGCTTGTTCTTTCATCTGTGTAATAACAGGCAGATTGATTTCCTCCAAATCCAATCCTTGGAGGAAGGTATTAAGAATAATATTAAGCTTTAATATAGTTTCCTTTGTTAAAGGACTTGAAATCCTAATAATTTGATTTTTTACTATATTTCTTTCAAATACTACAACAGCCAAGAGCTGGTCATCACTTATCTCTGTCAGCTGCATAAACTTAACCTTCTTCTTATATTGGGGAGTGGTAACCATAGTTGTATAATTGGTATTTACCGCAAGAAGCCTAGCTACCTGCTGTAAAAGATTTTCAAGACGGTCTGCTTTCTCTATCAAGATGTTTTTCATATTCTCAACCTCTTGGTTTTTATCCAAAAGCAGCAAGTCTACATATAACCTATAACCCTTGTCCGTAGGAATTCTTCCTGCTGAGGTATGGGGTTGTATTATATAACCCATATCCTCCAAATCAGACATTTCATTTCTGATTGTTGCAGAACTTAGGTTGAGATCTGTATACTTTGATATAGTCCTTGAACCAACTGGTTCGCCAGTCTCTAGATAGTTCTGGATAATTGCCTGTAAAATCTTAAGTTTTCTATCATCAAGCCCATGCATACAATCACCTTCTCTACTAGTGATGATAATTAATGTTTATCTGGTAATTAGCACTCACTCCTTTCGAGTGCTAACATCTATAAATAAAATATCATTATATAAAGCATTTGTCAAGAATAATTTTACATATTATCTAATCTAATAAAAACTCTGCCAATACAAGGTTGCTAATATCAATACCATAAGATGTTAACCTTATCATATCATCATCAATCAATATCAGTCCCTGACTTTCAAGCTTAAGAAGGACATTATTATAAACCCTCTCTATAGGCAGTCCAAAATTTTCATAGAATATATGCTTACTAATCCCTTTGCACTTCCTAAGTCCAAGGAACATAAATTCTTCAATTTGCTGATTTTTAGTAAGCCTAGTTATATCCCTTCTAATCCCAAAGGCATCATACATTAATAGGTCCTTTTCTTTATTTATTGAAGTAATAGGGATAATGTCACTAGTACTATTAACTAACCTTAGATATTCTTCTATTGAATTTGTATTATTGAACCGTGTATTATTTATAAGAGAGGCTGATGTAATTCCAAGACCTAAGTAATTTTTTCTTTCCCAGTAGGCAAGATTATGGCTAGAGAAATACCCTTTCTTAGCATAATTAGAAATCTCATAACGGTCATATCCATAGGAGGAAAGCATTTCCCCAGTTCTTTTATAGATCTCCCTATCAATATCCTCTGATGGAAGCATGTCCTTTTTATCTCCACCTGGTCCATACAGGCTATAAAAGGGGGTTCCCTCTTCAATAATAAGACTATATGCCGATATATGGTCAGGTTTTAATTTACCCAACCTATCTAGAGTTTCCTCCCAAGACCTTAGAGTCTGGCCTGGTAGGGCTGATATAAGGTCGATGTTAATGTTGTTAAAGCCAAGTTCTCTTGCTAGAAGATAGTTTTCTACAAACTCCCTATAGGTATGGATTCTTCCAAGCATAATAAGCTCTTGGTCATTGCAAGATTGAAGGCCAAAACTTATACGATTAATGCCTGCTTTTTTATAAGCTAAAAACTTGGTCTTATCAATGGTTCCAGGATTAACCTCTATAGTTATCTCAGGCATAATAAGATTTTTATCAAATATAAAAGCATCCTCAAGCTCTATAATTGTCTTGGCAATATAATCTGAGTCTACACAAGACGGTGTTCCACCACCTATAAATACAGAACTTATTATATAATCCTTAGCCCTATCCTTATAGGATCTTATCTCTGTATATAAGGATTCAAAATACTTTTTTATAGTCTTTTCATCAGAAGGTCCAGATATGAAATCACAATACTCGCATTTTCTAACACAAAAAGGAACATGGACATAAAGTCGCAGTTCCTTTTTCCATGTTCCATTTATATATATATTGTTGCTCATTATTTCAGCTCCTTAATCTACCAGGCCTAATTTTCATCCAGCTTAAGGACACTCATGAAGGCCTTTTGAGGAATCTCAACACTTCCTATCTGACGCATCCTCTTTTTACCTTCCTTCTGCTTTTCCAGAAGCTTTTTCTTTCTGGTAATATCACCGCCATAGCATTTTGCAAGTACATCCTTACGGACTGCTCTGACTGTTTCTCTAGCAATAACCTTACTACCTATCGCTGCTTGAATAGGTACTTCAAATTGATGACGTGGAATTTCATCCTTTAATTTCTCACACATTCTCCTGCCTCTCTCATAGGCACTTTCTGCGTGTACAATAAATGATAAAGCATCCACTTCTTCTTTATTAATTAATATATCCAGCTTTACAAGCTCAGACCTTACATAACCCTTAAGCTCATAGTCAAAGGAAGCATATCCTCTGGACCTGGATTTTAAAGCATCAAAGAAATCATATATTATTTCATTTAATGGTAGTTCATACTTTAAAAGGGCTCTGGTTTCCTCTAAATATTCCATTCCCAGATAAATACCCCTTCTTTCCTGACATAGGGACATGATCTGTCCAACAAACTCAGTGGTTACCATAATCTCTGCAGATACAAAGGGCTCCTCCATATATTCAATTATGGTGGGGTCTGGCATATTAGTAGGATTGGTTATCTCTAATACTTGTCCATCTGTTTGATGTACCTTAAATATAACACTAGGGGCTGTTGTTACCAGATCAAGGTTATATTCTCTCTCTAGTCTTTCCTGAATAATCTCAAGATGTAAGAGTCCTAAGAAACCACACCTAAATCCAAATCCTAGGGCTACAGAGGTTTCTGGCTCAAAGTGTAGAGAGGCATCATTTAATTGGAGCTTTTCTAGGGCGTCTCTAAGGTCAGGGTATTTTGCGCCATCGGTAGGATACATTCCACAATAAACCATAGGAAGCACCTTTTTATAACCTGGCAGTGGCTGGTCACAGGGGTTTTTTGCATCGGTAACTGTATCACCCACATTAGTATCCTTTACATTCTTCAAACTGGCTGTTATATAACCAACCATACCTGCCTTCAATTCATCGCAGGGAATAAATGTACCAGGACCAAATATACCAAGCTCAACAACCTCTGAAGTCGCACCAGTTGCCATCATTTTAATTTCTGTCCCCTTCTTAACTGTTCCTTCCATTATCCTGCAAAATATTACCACTCCCTTATAAGGGTCATAAAGTGAGTCGAATATAAGAGCCTTTAAAGGTTTATCAACATCACCACTGGGTGCAGGTATCTTGTCCACAATCTGTTCAAGAACCTCTTCAATATTAAGTCCCTGCTTAGCAGAGATCATAGGAGCATCATGGGCTTCAAGACCAATGACATCCTCTATCTCAGCGATTACCCTTTCTGGATCAGCACTGGGCAAGTCAATTTTATTAATTACTGGCATTATTTCAAGATCATGATCAAGGGCTAGATACACATTTGCAAGGGTCTGGGCTTCTATTCCTTGAGCCGCATCTACTACAAGTATTGCTCCCTCACAGGCTGCAAGACTTCTAGACACCTCATAGTTAAAGTCCACATGGCCTGGGGTATCAATAAGGTTAAATATATATTCTTCACCTGATTTGGCACGATACACTGTTCTAATGGTTTGTGCCTTTATAGTTATACCTCTTTCCCTCTCTAAGTCCATATTATCTAAAACCTGAGACTGCATCTCACGGTTAGTAAGCAGACCTGTCTTTTCAATTATCCTATCAGCCAATGTGGATTTTCCGTGATCAATATGTGCAATAATACAAAAGTTTCTTATCTTACTCTGGTCGAACTCCATGGTAATCCTCCTGTGTATAATTATATCAATTAAAGTGATTCAATAATCTAATATTTTCATAAGTCTAATACATCTACCTGGCGTAGATTATATCATAAGCTAAAAATTGTTACAAGATGCTAAGATTTCAACTATCATCCTATTTTACTGTCCTTTAAGTACCGCGTCAAGGACTTTAGCAAAGGGCTCCATTGCATTTTTTGCTGATTGTAGGCTGTTTTCATGGGTGCCCAATTCCACAAGAATACTTTTTGGTCTGACATCCAGATTATATCGATATACCTCTAGATAATTCCTATAAAAAAAACCCGGATAGATCTCTAGAGATTTAAGCTGAAGCTGTAGGCTAAATGCTAAATTATCCTGGAGATTAGGATTATCTAGCCTTGCAATTGGCCCTTTTTGATTGTAGCTTAAGCCATTAAAGAGCATAATTTGAGCAGTCTCCTCTCCATTAAGAGTAATAGAACGCTTATTATTACCGTCCCTATGTAAATCTATAACAACCTCAATACTAGGATTTTCATCTAATATCTTTAATATTGCATCTCTGGCATAATTATAAGCTAAATCTCTGTCTAGGAGCCCATCTTTCAAGTCATATATACCCCGATCATGTATTACATTATAACCATACTGTTTCTCTAGTATATCAGTAAGTAAATCTCCCATACCCACTACTGTATCCTCTAAAACTCCAGGTCTACTACCCACAAAGGCCTCCTGTGAGTGAGTATGATATATTAGAATCTGTGGCTCATCATTAGTGGTCTTAATAGTCATATCCTTTCCCAAAAGAAGGTCTGCATTAAATAATTCTTCAGAAAGGTCTACTCCAGTAGGATTTATATAAAAATGACGGATTAGAAAATTAGTATCCTTAAGCTGGTCTAGGGTAAATGGAGTACCATTATAGGTTTTCAAGCTTTTAATTACATTTCCTTCTGCCCCTAATCCAAATTCGCTATAATCAATAGAGCCTTCCATAATATTTACCGGAAGCTCCTGAACCCTTTTATTCATATTGGCATTTGCCTCTATATTATGTTTTATTAAATCCTCTTCATTTAATATTGCACCATTTGTTAATATGTACTCCCTTGTCAGTATTCCCTTGCCATTTATTTTAAAAGAAATATTTGAACTTTTATTATTGTTACTACTATCACTAAAAGTCTCCTTTGCTAGCAAATATGTATTATCCGGTATTTCACTCCTATCTGATAGAGATTTATGAATCTCACATATTCCGGAAGCCATATTAATAGGAAAGGGATAATCTTGATTATCTTTATTGCTTTGATAACTAATGGTAGAGGAGGCTTCCATTATATCAGAGTAAAGCTTAGATATAATATAAGCCCCTATCTTGTCTTTAGCTTGGGCAACTTTACCGGATAGGGACAGACTAAATAAACCAATCAAAAAAAAACCAAATAGCATAATAATAATAATTTTCTTTTGATTGGTTTTTTTACTGCCCCTATATAGGTATCGTCTCATTACTGCCTCCAAAACTTAGATTGCTCAAATATCAAGCCTATTTAATTATATTCAAACAGCTTGTTTTTAGTACCTAAGATAAAACAAGTCCAGAAAAGCAGGAATTAAGTGCCTCTGATATGGTGTAGCTAATTTTTTTCACCGACTCATCAATGTTTTTTGGTGTTACGAACATATTATATACCTGTCTAGTATTTACCTCTGATATAAACTTAAATATATCCTCTTGTCCAAATCCAGTTGACTCCATATATTTTGTTAGGGTATCAGCAACTATGGTTGCAGCATCAACCACAGTGGGAACTCCAATAGCAATCACCTTAACACCTAAGCTTTCCTGGTTAAGGGCCTTACGATTATTCCCGACACCAGACCCTGGACTAATACCGGTATCAGCTATCTGAACTGTAGTATTTAACCTACTAACACTTCTTGATGCTAGGGCATCTATAACTATAATAAGCTTTGGATTAGTCTCCTGTATTACCCCTTTTATAATCTCCAAGCTTTCCATGCCTGTCTGGCCCATAACCCCTGGCGAGATTGCACTCACGCTTCCAAGTTGATTTCGCTGCCTAAATTCCTCACCATATTCACGGATAAGGTGCCTTGTAACAAAAAGATTATCTACAACTTGGGGACCTAAGGCATCAGGTGTAACCTCACGATTACCCAGTCCAACAACCAAAACATCATCCCTATTAAGCTTACCTGTAAGTTTTCTCAAATTCTCTGAAATCAAATCGGATACAGGCTTATGATAGTCCTCTGACGAATTATCTAGGTCAGGAGCTTCTATAGTTATATATGTTCCTATGGGCTTGCCCATAGCCTGAGCACCTGCCTCATCCTTAATTTCTACTGTACTAATACGAATTTTATTTTCTTCATCAATATCCTCTGTTAATATAACTCCTTTAATCTCAACATCGTCTTCTGGAAAGCTTTCTCTAACTTCAAGTGCTAGGTCAGTTCTTATTTTATAATCCATCTTTTCCTATATTGATGCATCCATGTCAGATACATCAATGACCTCCTTTCTGAATCGATTTATAGCTTATATACCAATTATGCACATTACAAGCTATAGTATTCACTATATT
>JAAYRC010000144.1 GCA_012518975.1 Clostridiales bacterium | reverse complement strand
TTTCCTGTCCTTTCTCCTATACCAAATAGGGAGCAGTTAACTGCTGAAGCTCCATATAACCAAGCTGTAGTAGAATTAGATACTGCCTTGTAAAAATCATTATGACCATGCCATTCTAACCATTTGGAAGGAACTCCCCCATGGGTGGTAATACCATATATTATTCCCTGTACAGACCTAGGAATAACTGCCCCCGGAAAATTCACTCCATAACCCATAGTATCACAGGCTCTAATTTTAACCGGTATCTGATACTCTTTACTCAGCTTCATAAGCTCATAGCAAAAAGGAATGACAAAGCCATGGATGTCAGACCGGGTAATATCCTCTAAATGACAACGGGCTGCAATACCTGTATCCAGACATTCCCTAACCACGCTTAGATAGTGCTCCATAGCCTCCCGTCTTGTCATCTTCATCTTATAGAAAATATGATAATCAGAACAACTTACTAATATACCTGTTTCCTTCATGCCAATTTCCTTAACCAGCTCAAAATCTTTCTTACTTGCTCTTATCCAAGATGTAACCTCAGGAAACTCATATCCTCTCTCCATGCATTTATATACAGCATCACGATCCTTTTTACTGTATAAGAAAAATTCACTTTGACGAATAATTCCTTTGGTGCCACCTAGCCTGTGCATGTAATCATAAAGGGTCACTATTTGCTCAGTGGTATAGGGGGCCCTAGACTGCTGGCCATCACGAAATGTTGTGTCTGTTATAAAGATTTCATCAGGAAGCTTATGAGGTACAATTCTGTCATTAAAAGCAATCTTAGGAATCTCTTCATAAGGAAACAAGTTACGGAAGGTATTTGGCTTTTCAACATCAACCAATGGATAAATTGGTTCCTCCAGTTCTAGTAAGTTATTATGTGGATTAATAAACACCTTTCTCTCATCCATAAGATTCTCCATCCCTTCAAATAAATATTTTTGTTTTATAATTTGTATCATTGTATACAATTATACAATCCCTGTCAACAAGTATTTTATAAAAAAACATCACCCCTGGGGATGATGCTCTAAAATATCCGTATTCTTTATTGTAAGTTGAGATTGTATTATATTTTTATGGATTTTTCATTTAGATAAGATGCAGTATAAGTTCATAGACCACTGGGATAAGTACAGCTGGTAGAAGGTTGCCTGTTTTAATTCTTTTTCCAAAAATCATGTTTATGCCAATAGCAAAAATCAGTATTGATCCTATAAAGGATAGGTTTAAAATCAACCTTTCATTAAGTAAAGGCCCAATCAATCCGGCTGTTAGTGTTAATATACCTTGATAAAGGCCTACGGGAATCACAGAAAAGAACACACCTTTTCCTAATGTTCCTGCAAAAAATATGGCAGTAGCTCCATCGATAAAGCCCTTGGATAAAAGCATTGAGGGGTCTCCATTAAGCCCATCTCTTAAAGAGCCTATAATAGCCATAGCACCAACACAATACAACAAGGAGCTATTAACAAAGCCCTCAACAAAGCCTTTGCCATTTTCCTCAGTCACGTTTAGCTTTCTTTTCAACCAATCACCTATGTTATCAAGCCTAGACTCAATATTAATAGCTTCCCCTATGAATCCTCCTATCGAAAGAGAGGCAATCATTAGCATAATATTTGAACCTACAAGTCTTCCATCCTCTGGTACAAGTAAGCCTTCTAATGCCCCGCTAATACCAATAAACATAACTGCAAGACCAAGTCCACTCATAACAGTCTCTTGATAACGTTTCTTTAAACCCCCTTTGATTAATGTTCCTATGGTTGCACCAATGAGTATTAGTGCCATGTTACCTAATGTGCCCAAGCCTATCATCTATCTTATAAGACCAAATCTTTCGGCCCTTCCTCCCTTTTTCCTGCTTTTTACCTAGTCACAATATAATAAAGAAGTATTAATAATCAGAGCTTTATTAAACTAAGCCTCTTGTCTGTTCTACCTCTCGAAGCGCTAGAATTGTTTTTTCAATTAATTCATCCAGTTCCCATCCAAGCATTTCAGCTCCTTTACTGATCACCTCTCTAGAGCAGCCTGCAGCAAATTTTGGAGTCTTAAACTTCTTTCGAACCGAACTTACCTTCAGGTCCATAGTGCTTTTTGACGGACGCATGATGGCAACTGCACCTATTAATCCTGATAGTTCATCTGTTGCAAATAAGATCTTTTCCATTTCATGTTCAGGCTTTATATCGACACAGATTCCATATCCATGGCTTGCAACTGCATGAATAAGTCTTTCGTCTAATCCTCGCTCTCTCATGATTTCTTGAGTCTTGACGCAGTGCTGATCAGGATACATGCCAAAATCAAGATCATGAAGTAGTCCAACTACACCCCAAAAATCCTCTTCTCCATGTCCTAACTCTCTTGCAAAATACTTCATGATTCCTTCTACTATTCTTGCATGCTTTAAGTGAAATTCATCCTTGTTAAACTCATTAAGTAGGTCCCATGCCTCTTCTCTAGTAGGTATCTTTCCCATAATAACCACCCTTTCATTTGCAATATCATTTATCTTAAACCAGCCTATCTTATGCCCACAATATCTTTTATTACTTCACCTGCAATAATTAATCCAGCTACCGAAGGTACAAAAGAAACACTTCCAGGTATCTGTCGTTTGGAACTGCATTTTCTCTCTGTACCAGGTGGGCATACACAATTAATCTTGCAGCTGCTTTCTGAGTCTTCCAATGGTTTTATTGCTGGCTCTTTTGAATATACAACCTTAAGTTTTTTGATTCCTCTTTCCCTAAGCTCCTTACGCATAACCTTAGCAAGGGGACAAACAGAGGTTTCATATATATCAGCCACCTCAAAACGGGTAGGATCTAGCTTGTTACCTGCTCCCATACTACTGATAATAGGAACAGCTTTCTCCTCACATCTTACTACAAGCTCAATTTTTCCAGATATCGTATCTATGGCGTCAACCACATAATCGTATTCTGAGAAATCAAACTGATTTGCGGTTTCACTTAAAAAAAAGCACTGATGCATGTTTACACTTGCCTTTGGATTTATCTCAAGTATTCTTTCCTTCATGACCTCAACCTTGGGTCTTCCAATGGTCTTTCTAGTCGCTATTATCTGCCTATTGATGTTTGTCAAACATACCTTATCATCGTCAATCAAATCAAAGTTGGCAATACCGCTCCGTACTAAGGCCTCTACAACAAAACCGCCTACTCCGCCTATTCCAAATACGGCTACCCTTGCCTTACTAAGCTTATCCATGGCCTGACTACCAAGCAAAAGCTCTGTTCTTGAAAACTGGTTTAGCATTAACACCCTCCTAGGTATAATTATATTTATAAATTAATTGGGTGTTGCCACTATTAAAGCTCTCCCATGGCAACACCCTGTTTGTTAACTTACTTCTTCAAAATCCTCTTTACCTACACCACAGAGAGGGCAAACCCAGTCTTCGGGAACATCTTCCCACTTTGTTCCAGGAGCTACTCCGTTATCTGGATCGCCTAGCTCTTCATCATAAATGTAACCACATGCAGTACATTCAAATTTCTTCATGATATATACCTCCATAATTGTAGTTTTATTTAGGCTACATAAATATGTATACCACATAATATGTTAAATCTCAACCTCTAATTGATATTATTATGACCTAGTAGTAATTTTCTTTATATGATTACAAACTAAAAATCTTATGTTATACTATCCATGATTAGATATTAATATCTTAATACTAATCAGATATTTAATACATCAAAGAATATATAATGGAGGCGATTACTATGAAGGCTACAATTGATCGTGACGGATGTATAGGATGCGAACTTTGCTCACAAATTTGCCCAGCGGTATTTAGGATGGACGATGAAGGATTGGCTGAAGTTTATACAGATCCAATTCCAAAGGATGAAGAAGAAGCTGCAGTAGAGGCGGCAGAAAATTGCCCTGTTGGTGTAATTACAGTTGAATAGTACATAATTTTAGGTATTTATTATGTAATAGGACCAACTTTCCTATTTCATAAAGAAGGGTCTGTCGCAATCCTAACTCATGTTTTGCAACAGACCCTTCTTTTTATTTATTTACTTTTACCATATTAACAAAACTATTTAGTCTCAGTTATATACTGGTTTAGAATACTCTCAAGCATTTCTTGTCTACCTGACTTATTCTTTGTAACATTATTCTTTAATGCATAGTCCTCTAATTCCTTAAGGCCTACTTTTCCTTCAACGATATCCTTACCGATACCCTCTGTATAGCTTGCATAACGCTCTGCCTTGAAGTTCTCAAATACCTTGTCCTCAAGAAGCTTTGCCGCTACTTTCAAGCCTCTTGCAAATGCATCCATACCTGCTATATAGGCATAGAATAAATCGTCATCCTCAAAGGATGCACGGCGTACCTTAGAGTCAAAGTTCAAGCCACCTTTTCCAAGTCCATCATTAAGAAGGATTTCATACATTGCAAGGGTAGTGTCATATATATTAGTAGGGAACTGGTCTGTATCCCATCCAAGCATAGGATCACCTGTATTAGCATCTACGCTACCAAGTACTCCATTGATTCTACTAAGGTTAAGCTCATGCTGGAATGTATGCATAGCTAATGTTGCATGGTTTGCTTCGATATTCATCTTGAAATGATCTTGTAAATTGTACTTTCTTAAGAAAGATAGTACTGTCTGAGTATCAAAGTCATACTGATGCTTTGTAGGCTCCTTTGGCTTAGGCTCGATTAAGAATTGACCGGTAAATCCGATTTCCTTAGCATAATCAACTG
>JAAYRC010000143.1 GCA_012518975.1 Clostridiales bacterium | reverse complement strand
CCAGGGTACGGCGATAATATTAGGCTATAATAAGTAATTGTATGTCTATTTATAGCTATGACAACTAGGAATGAGGAACATTCATGAGAACAAATGATTTTTATTATGAACTACCAGAGGAGCTTATTGCCCAAGATCCACTTAAGGATAGAACTAGCTCAAGGTTATTGGCCCTGAATAGGTATACGGGAGAATATGACCATAAAACATTTAAGGAAATAAATAAGTATTTTAAAAAAGGCGATTGCTTGGTGCTTAACAATACTAAAGTGATACCTGCCCGACTTATTGGTGAAAAGATAAACAAGCCTATTTTGTCAGTTTCTGAAGAGCCAGCTACCCTATCTAAACTTGCAGCCAAGGATCATGAAAAACAAGCAGATAAAGCTGGTGTACAAGCTAATGGTGCAAGAATTGAGCTGTTATTATTAAAGAGAAGAGAAAACGATGTATGGGAGACACTGGTGAAGCCTGGTAAGAGGGCTAAACCAGGAACACGGATTTCCTTTGGAAATGGACTACTTATAGGAGAAGTCCTTGATATTCTAGATGATGGAAACCGTCTGTTACAGTTTTCGTATAAGGGAATCTTTGAGGAAATTCTGGATAAATTAGGAGAGATGCCCCTGCCCCCTTATATTACCCATGAGCTAGAGGATAGGAATAGATATCAGACTGTATATGCCAAATACCAAGGCTCTGCTGCTGCTCCAACAGCAGGACTTCATTTTACCCAAGAGCTTCTGGAGGACCTAGAGAGGATGGGAGTAGTAATTGCTTATGTTACACTTCATGTAGGTCTTGGTACCTTTCGTCCTGTAAAGGTGGACAATGTCTTAGACCACCATATGCATTCTGAGTATTATCAGATAAGCCAGGAGGAAGCTGATAAGATAAATACTGCAAAGAAGAGTGGAGGAAGGATTATATGTGTAGGAACCACTAGTTGCAGGACCATTGAATCTGCATCAGATGAGAATGGCTATTTAAGGGCATCTAGCGGTGACACTTCCATATTCATATATCCTGGTTATAAGTTCAAGTTAATGGATGGACTAATAACTAACTTTCACCTTCCTGAATCAACACTTTTGATGTTGGTATCTGCATTTGCAGGAAGAGACAAGATGCTTAATGCATACCAAGAAGCAGTTAAAGAGCGCTATCGTTTCTTTAGCTTTGGAGATGCTATGTTAATAATATAAATTTGTATGTAATCCTATTGACATTTTTCCTTATGTCAGTTAAGATATGTAATAAATTAAACAGCTAAATGCTATGAAGGTGAATTTAGTAGGGTAATTCTTCCCAACAGAGAGGATATGTCGTCGGCTGAAAGCATATCCAGGGTTCAGTCTTATCTCGAAATTCGGCACTGGAGTTGCCTTTAAGATATCAGGTAGTTAGTAAACTGCCTATAAAAGAAAGGCCGGAGATGATCCGTTAAAACATTTGAGAGGTCTTTTGTTTTACCTTAAAAAGACTTGAATTTGGGTGGTACCACGATGCTTTCGTCCCTTGCGGATGGAGGCTTTTTTTATGTACTAGGAAAGCACCTATTACATAAAAAACGGTCTTATATTTGAAATACTCCTATGGGAACAAGGTTAACATAGGATGACACACTCGAACGAATATGCAAATAAATAAGGAGGATTTTGAATGTTAGAGAATCTAGATAAGATTAAGCAGCAATTTCATGATGAGCTTAATGCGGTTGAATCAAAGGGAGAATTGGAGAAAATAAGAGTATCCTTCCTTGGAAAGAAGGGTTTAGTAACCCAAGAGCTAAAAAATCTTCGTGACTTGACTCCTGAAGAGAAGAAGACAGCCGGTATGAAGGTTAATAGCCTAAAGCAAGAGATAGAGAAGGCAATAGTTGAACATCAGAAAATCTTAGAGGAGAGAGAATACCTAGAAGAAATAAAAAGTGCCAAAGTTTATGACTTTACTATACCCTCTAGCAGGGAAGTAGGTACTCTCCATCCTATAACAATTATTCAGAAGCAGATTGAGGATATCTTTAAGACCATGGGTTTTATCATAGAGGATGGGCTTGAGATTCAGACTGAATATAATAACTTCGAGGCTGTAAATATACCTAAAAACCATCCAGCAAGAGATATGCAGGACACCTATTACTTAGAAAATGGCCAGCTTTTAAAGACTCATACATCTGCCGCCCAGAATACAATTATGAGAAAATATGGAGAGCCTAAGAAGGGAGAGCCCCTAAAGGTACTCTTCCCAGGTAGGTGTTTTAGGAATGAGAATCTTGATGCCAGTCATGAGAATACCTTCTTCCAGCTTGAGGGAATGATGATAGGTGATGATATATCTATATCAAATCTTATCTATTTCATGAAGGTTTTACTATCCGAGGTATTTGAAAGAGATGTTAAGGTTCGTCTAAGGCCAGGGTTTTTCCCCTTTGTAGAACCAGGCTTTGAGCTAGATATTAACTGCGCTATCTGTGGTGGAGACGGATGTGCTACCTGTAAGCAAACAGGATGGTTAGAGTTATTACCCTGTGGCATGATTCATCCAAATGTACTTAGTATGGGTGGAATTGATCCAGATAAGTACACAGGCTTTGCCTTTGGCCTTGGACTAACAAGACTTGTTATGATGAAATATAATATCAAGGACATTCGTATGTTCAATAGTGGTAACTTAAAGCAGTTAAGGCAGTTCACTAGATAAAAACGGCCGTTGAAGCGGTAGATGGAGGTTGAATAATAATGTTAATATCAATGAATTGGATTTCAGAATTTACAGATCTTAGTGGTGTGGATTTAAAAGACCTTATAAATCGATTTACACTATCCACAGCTGAGGTTGAAGATATATATGAGATGGGTAAGGATATCAAGGATGTGGTTGTTGGAAAGATAATTGAGGTAAATGATCATCCAAACTCAAAGAAGCTACATCTTGTCAAGGTAGATATAGCTAGTGAGGTAGTTGAGGTTGTATGCGGTGCGCCCAATGTATATGTGGGAGCTGTGGTACCATTTGCCAAGCTAGGTGGTCGTGTTGGAGACTTAGAAATCAAAGAAATTCCCGTAGCTGGCGTAGTTAGCCGTGGTATGTGTTGCTCTGAGAAGGAACTTGGTATAAGCGATGATAACTCAGGCCTTATGATTATAGAAGAGGATTACCCACTGGGGACAGACATTAAAGAATTCATGGACCTTGAGGATATTGTATTTGAGGTAGATAATAAATCACTGACAAACCGTCCTGACCTTTGGGGTCATTATGGAATTGCTAGAGAGATTGCAGCTCTTAACAAAAGGCCCTTAAAGCCCTTGGAACTTCTTGATTCAAGTGTCTATAAAGATTTGGGGTCAATTGATCTTAAGCTAGAGGATAAGGAAAGAGTATATCGTTTCTCTTGTATTAGCATGGACAATATAAGTAAGAAAAAGTCCCCCACTAACATGAGAATTAGGCTAACCTACTGTGGTATGAGACCTATTAATTTACTGGCCGACCTTACCAATTATCTTATGATGGAGATAGGCCAGCCAATGCATGCTTATGATAATAATAAGGTGAAGGAAATTAGAGTAAAGACTTTTTCTGAGCCATTTGAATTCTTACCCTTGGATGGCGTGAAAAGAAAGGTTGATACCGACACCTTGATGATATGCAATGCTAAGGAGCCTATAGGTATTGCTGGTGTTATGGGTGGTGAGCTTTCATCTATATCAGACGATACAAGCTCAGTGCTTCTCGAGTCAGCCAACTTTGATGGCACAAGTGTTAGAAAATCAGCCACTAAACTAGGGCTTAGAACAGATGCAAGCTCAAGATATGAGAAGGTCTTAGATCCTGAAATGACAGTTACAGCTATTGAGCGTTTCATGAAGCTGTTACTGGATATAGATCCTGGTGTTAAAGTGACATCTAGTCTTACTGATTCTTATGTACAGCATTATGACAAGATTGTGGTGGACTTTGATAAGGCATATGTAGATAAGTATACAGGTATAGATATATCAGCAGATATGATGGAAGAAACCTTATCTGCCCTAGGCTTTGACATAGACAGAAATGGAGACGACTTCAGGGTGGTTGTGCCTTCTTGGAGGGCAACCAAGGATGTTACCATGAAGGCTGATATAGTTGAGGAAATTACTAGAATATATGGATATGACAACTTTGATATCTATTCTACCAATAGTCTCTTATCACCAATACGCCATAGTTTGAAAAGAGATAATGAATACAGAATAAAGAGATTCCTATCAGATAAGTATGATATGAATGAGGTTCACAGTTATATCTGGTATGAGACCAAGCTACTTAAGGAGATAGGAGTTCATACTGAGCCAAATATCCGTATAATTAACTCAGTAACAGCAGAAAATGATACAATCCGGTCTACAATTATTCCAAGCTTACTTGGTTTTGTTCATAAGAATGTGGATAGTAGTCCAGAAATGGGAATGTATGAAATAGGCCGTGTTGCCGATGGACTTAATAAGGATGGCTTGTGTAATGAGAAGAAGCGCTTAGGATTAGTCTTAGCTAGTAAAATATTAAGTGAAGAGGAAGTTTTCTTTAGGCTTAAGGAGGCAATATCTCAAGTAATAATGGAGATAAAGAACATAAGTCCTGAATTCGTAGAAAATGATACCATTAACAAGCACAACTATGTTCATCCAGTTAATTCTGCAGGTATTTGCGTAAATGGTAAGGAGATTGGATATTTCTCAGTCCTAAATCCTAGAATTAGAAATAATATGGACAAAAAGCTACATGTAGCTTTTGCTGAGATAGATATAGATGATTTGGAGACTATCGATATGGTGCCTCTACAGTACAAGGAAGTATCTAGATATCCTGGTGTTACAGTTGACCTTAGCCTCTTAGTAGAAAAATCTATGAGGTATGAAGAGCTTGCAGGATATATAGACCTGTATCCTTGCCAGTATCTGAACAAATATTATCTAGTAGATATCTTTGAGGATGAAAATCTTCTTCCTGGTAAGAAAAGTGTAACAGTACGCTTTGAATTTGTATCAATGGACCGTACTCTTGAGGGAGATGAGATACAGACTATGGTAGATGAACTTCTAGCAGTATTAAATACTAAGAATATCGAATTAAGATAGGTTAAACTCCCTAGGAGCTTGCTTAATGATTTAAGCAGACCCTAGGGGTTTTGAATTACTTTAATTGAAAATCTTATAGTAATATTCAAGCTGGTCCCTGTATATTCATTTTCTGAAAGGATGTGAAAATGATGAATCATATAGGGACTAATTCAATTGAAACAATACGCTTGATACTTAGGAGATTTAGGCCAGAGGATGCATATGATATGTACAATAATTGGGCAAGCGATAAGGATACCCTAAAGTTTGTGTCATGGGGTCCCCATACTGATATAAATGTAACATATAGGAGAATTCTTAGCTGGGTGGAAAGCTATAAGCAGCCTAATATATATTATTGGGCTATATACTTAAAGTCAGATAAACAGGTAATAGGGTCTATTAGTGTTGAGATATCTAATGATAGGGATGAAAGTTGTGAGATAGGATATTGCATAGGTAGAAAGTATTGGGGCAGAGAAATAGTACTTGAAGCCCTTAGGGCTGTTATGCATTATCTTTTCTACGAGGTTGGATATAGGAAGATTATTGCCAAATATGATGTGCTCAATAAGGCCTCTGGTAGAGTTATGCAAAAGGCTGGAATGGAGTATGAGAGGACCTTATATAATTTGGGTCATAGAAGAGATGGTAGTATTTATGATGCAGATGTGTATGTAAAATATTTGGATGAAATAAAGCCATAGTTATATTTGCATTTTCCTTTATGCTATTTTTGCTTTGTTTATATAAATTACCATGGTATAATATCTATGTTATGATGAATATTTATATTAAGTTGGAATGGATGATGAAGAGATGATACATAATAAAGCAAAAAGATTAAAAGAAAAAAAGAAGGAGGGTGCCAAAATGTTAAAGGAATTTAAGAAGTTTGCTCTTAGAGGTAACATGATTGATCTGGCAGTAGGTATTATTATAGGAGGAGCTTTTAACTCCATCGTAAATTCTTTGGTTAACGATATTATAATGCCACTGTTGGGAGTGTTTACAAAGAATATAAACTTTAGTGATTGGTTTTTTGCTCTTGATGGGGAGGCCTATGGCTCATTAGCAAAAGCTGAGGAAGCCGGAGCTGCTGTAGTAAAATATGGCTTATTCCTATCAAATATTCTCAATTTTGTTATTATGGCATTCGTAGTATTTATGATTGTAAGATGGATTAACAAGCTTCATAAACCAGAACCACCTAAGGCACCCACAACAAAGAAATGCCCATATTGTTTATCTGATATTAACTTAAAGGCTACAAGGTGCTCCCATTGTACAGCAGAAATTAGTGAAGATAGTGAAGAGACAAAATCCGAAGTAAGTAAGGCTTAGGGTTTTATAAGAAAGTACATTATTTGATTCTCAATGCATTATAATAATATGTTATTATGCATTAGAGTCAGAATATATAAAATGAAATTTGGAGAGATTGTATGTTGAAAAAGTTTTATCCAAAAAGAATTGCAGACTCAGCCTATGTAATTGATTATAAAAAATTATATAAGGAGGGGTATAGGGGTCTTATCTTTGATATTGACAATACCCTGGTAGAACATGGTGCAGATGCCAGCCCTAGAGCCATACAACTGATTACAGACTTAAAAAAGATTGGTTTTTCAGTATGCTTGATATCCAATAATAACGAGGAACGAGTTAGTAGATTTAATAGGGATATCAAGCTTAAGTACATTCATAAAGCCAACAAGCCTGCTAAAAAGAGCTATATTAGGGCCATCAAGCAATTAGGAACCAATATTGATAATACTGTATTTATAGGTGACCAGCTATTTACTGATGTATATGGCGCTAATAGGATAGGGATGATGTCTTATTTTGTAAAGCCAATTGGTCCAAAAGAGGAGATACAGATTGTAATTAAGCGAAAACTTGAGAGGTTGGTCCTTCGCTTTTATCGTAAAGATTTAAAAAGAGGAAGGATAAAGAAGGTTTAGAAATAGCTTTGATGAATGTCAAATGTAAGAATTCGTAGAAGGGGCATATGATCTTGTCAAATAATATTGTATTAATAGGATTTATGGGTTCTGGTAAGACTAGTGTAGGTAGATTTTTGTCAGAAAGACTAGCCTACTCATTCAAGGATACAGACCAATTAATTGAAGCGCAGCAAGCAATGACTATTCAGAAAATATTTTCTATACATGGTGAAGAGTATTTTCGAAATCTAGAGACTGAGCTTTTATTGTCATTAAAGGGTTCTTTGGATAAAGTAGTGCTTTCTACTGGTGGTGGCATGCCTATTAGGGATGAGAATGTTAAACTACTAAACATGATGGGGCCAGTTATATATTTGCAGGCTTCTAGCAATACTATAATAAGCAGGGTGTCTGGAGATGGAAAAAGACCCCTACTTGAGGGTGATGATTTGCAGGTTAAGGTAGAGAAGCTTCTTTTATCTAGACAAGCAATATATGAGAGATCTGCTAGTAGTATAATTAATACTGATAATAAGTCTATCGAAGAGATTGGAAATGAAATATTAGATTATTGCAAGCTAGGATAAGGTGTTTTTGATATAGCAATATAGCTAAGGAGGATGTATATGAAGCTCTTAATAATAAATGGGCCAAACCTTAATTTTCTTGGGATAAGGGAGAAGGGTATCTATGGAGACAAAGATTACTCGACACTACTTAACTTAATAAATAAGAAAGCAGACGACCTTAATATCCAGGTTGAAGTCTTTCAAAGTAATGGAGAGGGAGAAATTATTGATAGGCTTCAGAAGTCTTATGATGAGGAAGTAGATGGTATCATAATAAATCCGGCTGCATTTACCCATTATAGTTATGCTATCAGAGATGCCCTTGCAAGCTTAAGCCTACCAAAGATTGAGGTACATATATCCAATATCCATCAAAGGGAAGAATTTAGGCATAAGTCAGTAACTGCAGCAGTATGTGATGGCCAGATTGCTGGGCTTGGACTGGATGGTTATCTTCTCGCCATGGAGGCTATAGTTAATATTTGTGACAGAAAAAATGAAGGGACAGAATAAAGGTGGATAATTTTAAACGAGTACAGGAAATTAATAGGCAGTTAAATATAGATGCATTACTTATATCTAATGGTAATAATATGCGGTATGTTAGTGGGTTTGCAGGAGAAACGGGATACCTATATATATCCCAAAATCGTCATGCCATAATCACTGATTTTCGCTATACCTTCCAGGCAGAGAATGAGGCAAGTGGCTACGAAATTATTACCATTGCCAGTGGAGGATATGAGGAGGCAATAAATGATATCCTAAGTTTAGATAATGTTAATCGTCTAGGTTTTGAAGCGAATGACATGATGTATGCAAGATATGAGGAATTAAAGGACAAGCTTAATGTAGCTGAACTTGTTCCCATAGGTGATGAAGTAACAAGACTAAGAAGAATAAAGACGAGTAGGGAGCTAGAATATATTAAACAGGCACAAGCTATTGGAGATAAGGTATTTAAAGAAATATTAGACTTTATTAAGCCTGGTATGACAGAGCTTGAAATAGCTGCAAGAATAGAGTATTTATTAAAACTTTATGGAGGCCAAAGGACAAGCTTTGAGGCTATAGTGGCATCAGGTGTGAATTCATCTATGCCCCATGCAGTTCCCACTTTGAAGAAGGTTGAAGTGGGGGATTTTATCACCATGGATTATGGTTGTGTATATGAAGGTTATTGCTCTGATATGACAAGGACAATAGTCTTAGGTAAGGCATCAGATAAGCAAAAGGAAATATATAATATCGTGCTTGAGGCCCAGCTAGCAGCCTTAGATTTTATCAAAGCTGGTCGAAAGGGCAAGGAGGTTGACAAGATAGCAAGAGATATTATTAACAATGCAGGCTATGAGGGTTGTTTTGGTCATGGACTAGGTCACAGTGTAGGATTATTTATTCATGAGAACCCTAGGCTTTCACCCAGTGAAGATGATATCTTAGAGGCAGGGATGACAGAGACAGTGGAGCCTGGTATCTATGTCAGAGGCTTTGGTGGTGTCAGAATAGAGGACCTTGTAGTTGTAACTGAGGATGGACATGAGAACTTTACCCATTCCAATAAGAATTTGATCGAATTATAGAATAAAAAATTCTTGCAAATAATGATGGTTTATTATACACTTATGTGTAGTTAATATTAAGGAGGATGTACTTTTATGGTATCAGCAGGTGATTTTAGGAATGGCTTGACAGTTGAAATAGATAATGTAGTATATCAAGTAGTTGAATTTCAACATGTTAAACCTGGAAAAGGCGCAGCCTTTGTAAGAACTAAATTAAGGGATATTAAAAATGGCGGAATTACAGAGAAAACTTTCCGTCCTACAGAGAAGGTTCCTACAGCCCATATAGATAGAAGTGATATGCAATACTTATATAACGATGGGGATTTATATAATTTTATGAATGTGGAAACCTTTGATCAGATAGCTATGGACAAGGAAGCAGTTGGAGATTCTCTTAAGTTTGTTAAGGAGAATGAGATGGTTAAGATGCTTTCTTATAAGGGAGTAGTATTTGCCATTGAGCCACCACTTTTTGTGGAGCTTGAGATTACTGATACAGAGCCTGGTTTTAAGGGAGATACAGCTACTGGTGCTACAAAGCCTGCAGTTGTTGAGACAGGAGCTACTGTATATGTTCCTTTATTTGTAGACCAGGGAGATGTAATTAGTATTGACACAAGAACTGGCGAGTACATGAAGAGGGTTTAGATTTTTATTAAAATAAAATGGCGTAGTCTATAGGATAATTCTATAGATTACGCTATTTTCATAATAAAATTTAAACCAAACTATTTTATAGAGTGGGTGTACATATGAAAGATAGACTATGTTTTATTATATCTATGCTGATTTTTGGGAGCATTGGCATTATAGTCAGGGGGATTGCCTTGTCGTCTGCCCAGATAGCATTAATTAGGGGAGTAATTGGAAGTGTGTTTCTAATTATAGCTGGATTGATTATGAAGAAAAAGCCCTCAACAGAGGCCATAAGAAGGAATTTTATATATTTATTATTATCTGGAGCAGCTTTAGGCTTTAACTGGATTTTGTTATTTGAAGCCTATAGAAATACTTCGATTACAAATGCCACCTTTACCTATTATTTAGCCCCAGTTATTGTTGTATTTCTATCACCTTTTATATTTAGGGAAAGGCTGAATCTAAAAAAGATTATACCTATAATATTTGCTGTGATTGGAATGTTATTACTTGTTTTGACAGGTGGAGAAAAAAATACATATGGTAATGGGCTGTTAGGCATTGGTTTTGGCTTAGGAGCTGCTCTACTTTATGCAATGGTTATAATTTTGAACAAACTGATAAAGGGACTAAGAGGAATTGAAACTACTATTGTCCAGTTGACTATGGCTTCCCTTGTATTAGCTCCTTATGTTATTTTGCGAGGTTCATTTGAACTTTCAGTTCTAGGTGCTGGAGATATGATTCTCTTAATCTTAGTGGGTCTATTAAATACAGGACTGGCATACCTATTATATTTTTCATCAATACAAAAGTTAGAGAGTCAAACAGTAGCCATATTGAGCTATATTGACCCTGTGTCCGCTGTCTTAATGTCAGGAATCTTACTTGGTGAGAAGATTACTGCTATACAGTTAGTGGGAGGTATACTGATTCTTGGTGGGACTTTTATGAGTGGTAGAGATAGGAAAAAGATATAATAAATCTATATAAGTAAATGCTTTGTCAAATTGCATAAGTGAATACTAGTAAAGAATACAGAAGAAAACTACATAGTAGTTTTCTTCTGTATTCTTGCCAATAATTCTTGAGTTATCTTATCAATTATATGATTATCAAGCTTAATTTCTCTAAAATGTTCCTGGGCTTGCTTTGCCTGAGCTACTAGCATGGGAAGGCCTGTAATGGCTTGAATACCAAGGGATTTTGCCTGTTTTGTAAGCTTTGTCTCTATAGGATTAAAAATCACATCAACCACGGCACTACACTGGCTAAATTTACTTAAATCTAAGGGACAAGCATCCATATTAGGATACATTCCTACGGGTGTAGTATTAACAATCACTTGGGCGTCACAGTGAATATTATAGGAGTCTTCATAGGATATATGCTTTTCATTTTTGGGATTTCTACTTACAACAAAAACTTCACCTGCTCCTAGCTTTTTTAATACTACCTGGGCTGTCTTGGAGGTTCCCCCATTTCCAAGAACCAGGCATTTTTTATCTTTTACTATTATATCATTTCTTTCAAACATATATAATAATCCGTAAAAGTCTGTATTATATCCAATTAGTTTTCCATTATTATTAACAATGGTATTAACTGCACCTATTTGCTTAGCCAGGTCATCAATGTCATCTAAGTAGGGAATTACCTTTTCTTTATATGGAATTGTAACGTTGATACCAGAGAAGTCCTTTTTTTTCATAAATACATGAAATTCTTTCTCGCTTAAGGGAATTAGCTCATAGTCACAGTCAACCATTCTTTCGTGTATATATTTTGAATAGCTATGGCCCAGTTTTTCACCAATCAGTCCGTATCTTTTATTTGAATCCATCTCATATCTCCATTCTTATCTAGCTTTTAGACATATTTTTATTATATTAGACCTAGAAAAAAATGCAAGGAAAATCCATATCTAAAGCAATTTAAAATCTCCGTCATAATTTTATTTAGTGGGAATATATTATTTTAAGGGAAGATGGATAAGCTATCAAATTGGAGGTAGAGAAAGTGAAAATAAAAGACGAGCTTCTCAATATTTTTTCATTAAAGCTCAGGGGGGTACTGAGAGGTTTGGTGATTGATTTTAAAGATTTACAGGAAATTCGTCTAAGAATAAACTGTCCCTTAGTAATTAACTATAGAAACAAAGAGTATTTTATATCACAGGATGCAGTATTAGTAAATAAACCAGAACAAGCTATTCAAGTTACAAAGAGTGAGATAAGGGAGACCATGGAATACATAAGTAATTATTCTCTTTACGCCTTTGAGGACGAAATACGTCAGGGTTTTATAACAATTAATGGAGGCCACAGGATAGGGATTACTGGAAAAGTCATTATACAAGAAGATGATGTTAAGGGGATGAAGCATATATCCTATATTAACGTTAGGCTTGCCCATCAGGTTAAAGGTTGTGCTGACTTAGTCTTACCTTACTTAATAGACGAAGGCACCCAAGGGATTTATCATACCTTGATAATATCACCACCCAGATGTGGTAAGACAACACTACTTCGTGACATTATTAGGCAGATATCTGATGGAAGTAGCTACCTAGATGGTATGACAGTAGGAGTGGTTGATGAACGTTCAGAAATCGGTGCCTGTTATATGGGAGTCCCACAAAATGAACTAGGTATACGGACTGATATTCTGGATTGTTGTCCTAAGGCAAAAGGTATGATGATGCTAATTAGGTCCATGTCTCCTCAGGTGATTGCAGTAGATGAGATAGGCTCTAGAGAGGATTTGGAAGCTATCAATTATGTAATTAGTTGTGGTTGTAAGATAATAGCCACGGTACATGGTAGCTCTATAGAAGATATAAAGAGCAAGCCTATACTAGGAGATCTATTACATAAAAATATATTTGAACGTTATGTGATTTTGAACAATATAAAGCGTATAGGTCATATAGAAGAAATCTATGATTCCTTGGGAAATAGGATCTACTATCAAGGCAGTTAGTCCATGTGGTTTTGTATAAAGTGTTAAGAAATGGAGGTAACAAGGTGCTGGTAACAAAGGTGGTTGGATGTATTCTTATTATTTTGTCATCTAGCTTAATGGGCTTTTATTATGGGAATGAGCTTAAAAACAGGGTAAATGATTTGAAGGAACTAAAAAAACTTATTATACTCCTTCGGGGAGATATTAGGTTTAGTAATACCCCCCTTCCTGAAGCTATTAGTGGAATTGCAAGAAGGCATGATGGGAGCTTCAAGGGATTTTTCACAGGGGTTTCAGAAAAGTTGAGTGAGTATTCTGGTAATACATTTTCACAGGTATGGAAGGAAGCTGTAGAAAATCAGCTGCATTCGACCTCTCTTAATAAAAAGGACAAGTCCTCCCTCATTCAATTTGGTGAGAATCTTGGTTATCTTGACAAGGAGATGCAGATGAATACTATTGAACTATTTATTAATCAGATGGAAGACGAATTGCAAGACCTTTCTGAAACCACAAAGGAAAAAGTATATTTATATAAGAGTCTTGGAATCATGGGAGGGATTTTTATATCAATCATAATGATATAGGATGTAACAAGTATAAGAATAAGACTACAAAATTCACGAGGGCTTCTGTGATATTTAGTAATTGCATGAAGCATGGGGGTAAAAATGGATATATATATTATATTGAGAATTGCTGTGGTTGGAATATTGGTTTCCATATTGAATCAAATATTAAAGCAATCTAATAGGGATGAGTTGGCTTTTATGACAAGCCTAGCAGGATTGATTTTGGTTTTATTCTGGATCATCCCATATATTACTGAATTATTTGAAACAATCAAGGGGCTTTTTAGTATGCTTTAGTGGGATAGAGTTTGGAGGGTAGAAATGATCGATGTAGCTATTATAGGAATTATATCAGTGTTACTTGCCATTGTATTTAAAAAGGGAAAAGAGGAGTATTCCTTATATATCAGCATAGCTGCTTGTTTTATTATTCTACTCCTAGGTATTGGTAAGTTAGAGCTTATCTTGGAAACCATAGGGCGATTACAAGGCTATATTAATATAAATAAGGCCTATATAAATATACTTATAAAAATAATTGGAATAACATATGTTACTGAGTTTTCTGCAGCCCTTTGTAAGGATTCCGGTTACCAAGCCATAGGCGACCAGGTTGAGCTTGTTGGTAAGCTTTCGATACTGGCTATCAGCATGCCTATACTACTGGCCCTACTTGATACAATAAATAATTTTCTTACAGCAAGATAGGAAGGGCAAAAAAGATGGGTGGAGGCAAGGATGAAAACTAGATATAAGGCTAAGCTTGTAACAGTATTTCTGTTTGTTTTATTGGCTATTAATAGTACAAGCATTGCATATGCTTCGTATGATATAAGTGATGAAATCAACTATGATGAGATCCAAGAAGTTATAGATAATATTATGGCTTATGAGGATAGGATTAAATTTGGAGATTATGTAGCTAAGCTGATGTCAGGTGAAGAAGTTTTCTCATTAAAGGCAATAGCAAATAAGCTAATAGATTCAATAAGTGGAGAGTTTAAGGCTCATATCACTACCTTTGGTAGACTTATTTCAATTGCCCTTATAGCAGCTATATTCACTAATTTGTCTATGGCATTTAAAAATAATCAAGTATCAGACACAGGATATTATGTTACATATCTTCTTTTGTTCGGACTTTTAATCAGCGCCTTTATAAGTACATCTCTAATAGCAACTAATGTTATAGGACAAATATTAGATTTTATGAAGGCTTTAGTACCATCATATTTTATGTCAGTAGCCTTTTGCTCTGGTAGTATGTCTTCTTTTGTCTTCTATAAGGCGGCCTTAATTATAATTTCCCTGGTGGATTTTATCATAATAAAGCTAGTAATACCTTTAATTAATTTCTATTTAATAATTATGCTTGCTAATAACCTGTCTAAGGAGGACATGCTATCAAGGTTGGCAGGTCTTATAGAATCAGTTATTAAGTGGGTTTTAAGAAGTTTACTGGCAGCAGTTATTGGATATCAAGCTATCCAAGGTCTAATTGTTCCAGTAGCCGACCAGGTAAAAAGATCTGCTATATTTAAGGCATCCTCCGCACTTCCCGGTGTAGGAAATGCCATAGAAAGTGTTGCAGAAACAGTAATTGGAGCTGGGGTTCTATTAAAAAATGCTATTGGAGTGGCAGGCCTTGTGGTGGTTATTACAATCTGTATTGTTCCAATAGTTCAGCTTATAGTTATTACCCTAATATATAAGTTGAGTAGCGCGGCCTTACAACCTATTTCTGATAAAAGGATTATTGAGTGTGTTAGTGCTTCCGCAAAATCAGTAGAGATGCTTCTTCAATGTGTCATAGTAGGGGCTATTCTTTTTCTTTTGTCTATCACAATTGTTGCTATATCCACAGGAAAACCTATTTACTAGTAAAATAGCTAAAAAATAAGGGGGATATTATGGATGGTGTATATGAATGGGTAAGAAATATAGTTATTTATTTGATTTTAAATACTATAATTATGAATCTTTTAGGAAATAGTAGTTATAAAAAATATGTAAGTATTGTAACAGGTATGATTCTTTTATTAATTGTAGTATCTCCATTCTTAAAGCTCTTAAATATGAATGAAATACTAGATTATTATCTGAATGCCAATATATATCAGGTAGATGCATCAGATTTTCAAAACACAATAAGGCTTATGGAGGACAAGCAAAGGGAGGTAATGCTTGTGGATTTTAAGGATAGGGTAAGAGAACAGGTGGCTGATTTATTAATTGAAGAGGGTATATACCTTTATGATATTGAGCTTGCCCTTAACCTTGATGAGGATAGTGATGGGTTTGGGGAGATTGATTCTATCCATATAAGTGCTGGTTATTCGGATGAGGAGGTAGTTCCTGTTCATAGTATTAAGATTGATAAAATAGT
>JAAYRC010000142.1 GCA_012518975.1 Clostridiales bacterium | reverse complement strand
GCAGATGCAGTAAATCCACCTTTAAATATTCCTATAAAGCCCTCTTGATCAACTGATTTTTTTATACCCTGAAACAAAGTATTTCCAAAGCCAGTTAATGGTACATTAGCCCCTGCACCTGCCCATTTTGCAAATGGTTCATACAGGCCTATTGCTCCAAAAACAGCTCCACTACATACCAAGATAACCATTACCCTACCCGGCAGCAACTTTGTCTTATCTAATAAGATTTGGGTAAGCGCACATATTGCACCACCCACCAGAAAAGCTATGATATAATCCATTCTAAGTCTTACTCCTTCCTATGTCTGCATAACAATACTACTATAAGCGAGCCTCTACCATTACAGCATGAGCAATACCTGGAATATTATTTCCCTCATTAAAGCTAGTCTGTGAAAGCAAGGCCCCAGTTGGTACAAATAAGACCCTCTTCCAGACCCTTTCCCTTAACATTTTTAATATATACCCCGTAAAGGTTATGGCTGCACAGCCACATCCGCTTCCCCCGGCATGGGTATCCTGTGTATCTTGATTAAATATCTCTATACCACAATCCATATGCTGATTACTTATGTCATAATCCTTCCCGTTTAATAATTCAATTAATATCTTTTTACCCACATAGCCAAGGTCTCCTGTAATAATCTTATCATAATAATCAGGCTTAATATTAAAATCATCAAGATTCTGCTTTATAGTCTCAAATGCTGCTGGGGCCATGGCTGCTCCCATATTATTAGAATCTTTTATCCCATAATCTATAATTTTTCCAGTAGTAGCGCCTGTTATTACAATATCAGGCTCCCCATCTTTCTTTTTACTGTCTTTATAATCTCCTATTATAACTGCTCCCGATCCAGTAACAGTCCATGAAGCACTATAAGGTCTCTGTGTTCCATAATCAAGTGGAAACCTAAATTGCTTTTCAGCACCTGCAAAATGACTTGATGTTAATGCTATTATCCTTTTGGCATACTCTCCATCCACAAGCATAGCAGCCAAGACCATGGCCTCTCCCATAGTCGAGCATGCTCCATAAACACCAAATGTAGGTATCTGAAGCTCTGCTATACCAAAAGATGTGGCGATTAATTGACCAAGCAAATCTCCTCCTATTAGGTAACCTATGTCTGTATTTTTAAGCTCTGCCTTGTTAAGTACTGTCTGAGCTGCTATCCTCAAAAGCTCGCTCTCAGCTTCCTCCCAATTATTCTTACCTACCATGGGGTCTTCATAAACTTGATCAAAATGCTCACCTAATGGACCTTCACCCTCTTTTTTGCCTGCTATAGACGAAGCAGCAATAATATATGGAGGGTTCTTAAATGCAATGCTTTGCTTACCTACAGATTTGTATCCCTTTCTTGCCCTCTTTTTAATGTTTACTTCTTGATTATTATTGCCAACACTTTCAGACATTATCATAACTCCTATTCTTTAAAGTCATACAAGTCCCACCTGCTTTAAGATGTAGTAAATTAATCCTAGTAGCCAGGAGGAAAATATCCCGTATAGAATAACTGGTCCTGCTATAGTAAAGACCTTACAGCCTATACCAAAAACCTGACCTTCCTTTTTATATTCAACTACAGGTGCAGCTACTGAATTAGCAAATCCAGTAATCGGTACAAGGGTTCCTGCACCTCCAAACTTAGCTAACTTTTGATATAGGCCAAGTCCCGTAAGTAATATAGACAAAAAAACTAAAACCACAGTAGTATAAGCTTTGGCTCCCTCTATATCACCAGATCTGGCAAGAAAGAAATTGGTAAACATTTGTCCAATGACACATATAACCCCTCCAACTACATAAGCCTTTACGCAGTTTTTAACCGTACTAAAGCTGGGAGTAACCTGCTCAACATATTGCTTATAGTTTTCATTTCTAATGTTTGTATTTTTTTCCCTAACTAGGTCAGAGATTTTGTTCTTTTGCTTTTCCACACGGACCCATCCTTTCTTGCTTTGGCTAATAAATCTGTCTTTTCTAACCCTATAAGCTAACACATGTAGTAGTACCTATATCCACTAAGGTGCCTTCATATTCAGTCTTTTCATCTGATGATAAAAATCCTACAAATAGGGCAACTGCAATAGCCGTAACTATAATAATAGTAGCAAGTAAGATTATCTTTTTTCTTTTTAGTACCATAACCATCACCTCATATAATTGCATCAATTAATCCTAAAGACATTATAAGAGCATCAGTATATTATACTGATGCTCTTATAATACATTTATTATTATGTGAATTTAAAAACTTACTATACTGGAAATTTATACATAGTTAAGCTCCAAGCTTATCTCTTAATATTTTTAATATTCTTTTTTCCATCCTGGATACCTGAACCTGAGATATTCCTAGTACATTTGCTATATCAGTCTGCGTTCTATCTTTAAAGTATCTAAGCTTGATAATCTCTTGCTCCCTATCATCTAGGCTAGCAATAACCTCCTTTAATGCAAGCTTATCAATCATATTTTCGCTTTCATCCTTTGTTTCTGTCAATTTATCAATTAAATATATGGGGGTTCCATCACCCTGGTAAATAGTTTTATATAGTGATTCTACTTCTGCTCCAGTCTCCATTGCCATCAATATTTCTTCTCTTGTAAGGCTAAGCCCTGTTTCAATTTCCTCAATAGTAGGCTCTCTCCCATTAGTATTTGCATACCTCTCTCTAAAAATCCTAATCTTTGTGGCATTTTCCTTAAGTGATCTGCTGACCTTAATCATGCCATCATCCCTTAGAAAACGCTTTATTTCCCCTGTTATCATTGGTACTGCATAGGTTGAGAATTTCACATCATAGGAATAATCAAACTTGTCAATTGCCTTAATCAAGCCGATACTACCTATTTGAAATAAGTCTTCCATCTCATGACCTCGATTGGCAAACCTACGAACTATACTCCAAACCAGTCCCACATTTTCTTTAACCACTAAGTCCCTAGCTTCCTTGTCCCCTTGTCTAGATTTTTTAATTAAGTCAAGCGTATCCACATTAAGCCTCGCTCCCTTCTATACTGTAATTTTTACACTGCATTCAGTCCGGTCTCCTGTGTATACTCCTTAATTGCCTGCTTTCCTATCTTTTTTTTCATTCTTACAATAGTCCCCTTACCAAGAGTAGATTCCACCTCAAGTTGGTCCATAAAGGCCTCCATAAATGAAAAACCCATACCTGACCTCTCAAGTTCTGGCCTAGTTGTATAGAGGGGTTCCATAGCTTTACTAATATCCCTAATTCCTGCTCCTGCATCCTCCACCTCAACAGTAAGCTCATTCCCATTTATTAGACATCTCATAGTTATCATACCTAGGCAATCTGTATACCCATGAATTATGCTATTTGTAACAGCCTCTGATACAGCAGTCTTAATATCTGCCAGCTCCTCTAAAGTTGGATCCATGGTGGCTGCAAAGGCCGCTACAACCGTTCTTGCAAAACTCTCATTCTTTGACCTGCTTTCAAATTCCAATATCATCCTATTAGTATTATCCATCTTATACTCTTATCCCCTTTCATATATCACCTTTTCATATATTACTTATCCAAAATGATTTAGCGCCGCCTCTACGGAATCATACTTAGCAATTATTTTATATAGACCTGATAAACGAAAAATCCTATCTATAGGCGAACTAACATTGGCAACTGCAATACTGCCACCAATAAAAATCACCTTTTTATATCTGCCCATAATAACTCCAATTCCAGCACTATCCATAAACTCAGCTCCAGAAAAATCAAATATAATATTTTTTATATAATTTCTTTCTATCATTCTATCTGCTTTCTTCCTAATTTGGATAGCATTATGATGGTCCAGCTCTTCATTGAGCCTGATTATCAAGCAGCGCTGATTAATCTCATAAAATGTCCCCTCCT